>JBFMGF010000005.1 GCA_040752675.1 Acidobacteriota bacterium | reverse complement strand
GGCAAGCTCCGGAATTCGGTGCGGAGGCTACGGGGTTCCCAAAAGCTCTTATGGTCTTGTATCTATGCTTCTGATCTACCATGGAGGAGATGAATTGTTCCTTTATTTATGCGAAATTCAATAATATCAAATGTCTTTGGGTTTCTGAAGGGAGGGGGGTAAAATAATGAAAAATCAAAAAAAGATTCTTATCGCGGACGACAGCCCGAACATCAGAGATATCCTTAAAGCCAATCTCGAGATCCATGGATACGAAGTCCTGACCTCGGAGGATGGCGAGGAAACTCTGAATGTTATCCATGGAGAGCACCCCGATCTTGTCATCCTCGACATCATGATGCCTAAGAAGAACGGGTTTCAGATCTGCCGGCAAATCAAATCTGAGGAAGGATACAGAGATATTCCCATCATCATCCTCACAGCCAGGGATCAGAAAGAAGACCGTTACTGGAGTAAGAACTGCGGTGCCGATGAGTACGTGGTGAAACCGTTCATAACTTCCGAGCTCGAAAGGCTTGCCGAGAAATATCTCGAGCGAGGCGGGACTCCTGCCATCGAGAAGGTCTCCCTGGAAGAACTCGTCAAAATGAAGATGAGGGAAAAGAAACCCTTCGTCCTTTGTAAATTCGAGCTGGATCCCAAAGCGTCCATCGTCTTCGAACAGAAGTACGGGGAAATCCGGTACAGCGAGATGATCGAGAAGGTCCAGCAGGTCATCGAAGAGCAGGCAAGCAAACAAGACGCGGAAATGGTTCTTGAGCAGGAAAGCGAAACGAAGTTCGCACTCATTATGGAAGGGGAAAAAGAGAAACTGGAGATGACAATCGCAAAGATCAAGACCAGAGTCAACGATCTCCTCAAGAACATCTATGATGAAGAAGACTCCCGGAAAGGGTTCATTATCAGCAGAGACATCAAGACGGGTCAGGAAGAAAAAATTCCTCTTCTCTCCATTCAAGCCGACCTCTCCTTTCCGGTGAATTGACCGCTTCTCGACAAATCGTCTCTGGGGCTTTGAAAAGAGCGTATGCCTTTGCATGATGCTGCTGTCATTTACATTGGTTGCCTGTCCTATTTTTATGCCTATCTTTTCTTCAGAGGCTTCAAAGAAATCCGCTTCCTGAGAAACGGCCTGGCTGCTTTCAGCTTCCTGATACTGGCGTTTTCCCTGCTGTTTCTGCCTGCCGGTCATGATGAAACTCTTTTTGACTTTGCCAGAAGTGGCTTTTATCTACTTCTTGCCTTTTCCCTCTTCCCATTTACTTTGAAGAGGGTTAATGTCGCTGGACTCTTTCTCGGAGGATGGGGCATACTCAGCATCGAAAGCCTTCCCCTTCTTTCCTCCCTGATCCTTCTGGTCATCGCAATCATCTTTGCATTCCGGACGGGAATCGCGAAATCACTTCCATTTCTTCTTCTGGCTTTCCTCTTCACCGGCGCGGAATTCATATCATTGTTTTATTCCCATCTCCCTCTTCTTTATCCATTCACGTTCATTCCTGAATTCCCGATGGCCGCATCCCTGACCATCGCGCTGATCCCCGCATTCCATGCTTTTCGTAAGGATCTCTTCCTCCGGTTCGCATCGCTGACTATTCTCCCGGCAACCCTCTTCCCATTCCTGATGTTTCTGCTGGTCATTTATCTTATTGCTCCTGAACATTCCCTCTCCTCGTCGTTCCTGATGGCCTCCAAGGTCATCATCCTGATCTTCTTTTTTATCTCCATTCTCATGGCGGATTTTCTGATGGGCAGCTTCTTTCAGAACCTCAGGAAAGTCAAAGAGGCTGCACAGGCTCTGACGGAAAAGATCCCACCGGAAGAGGGGAAGGTCTCCCGGTGGCCAGAGCTCTCGGAGCTCTCAAATTCATTGAATTTCATCCACGGCGTCATATCCCATCACATCGACGAGCTTTCTCATCTATCGAGGAGGCTCGATGAATCCCAGAAGCTCATCGGTGAATTCCTGAGAAATGTCTCGCACGAATTCAGGACGCCGCTGGCGGCCATCAGCGGCTATCTGTCGATGCTCATTAAAAACCCATACAGCGGCACTCCGAAAGAGATTGAATATCTCCAGAATTGTCATGATCAGACACAATCGCTCCTGCGGATGGTGGAATCTCTCCTTCTCCTCAGCGAAGTGGAAGGGGGGCAGAGGAATGTGATGAAAGTGACCTGTCCCCTGAAGAGCATCTTCCAGAAAGTCGAGGGACAGATCATGGAAGGAATGAAAGAAAAAGAGATCCAGTACAAGAACCATGCTCTCCCAGTCGATCTTCATGCCGACCCGGAGATGGTCGAAAAAGTCCTGCTGGAGCTGATGGACAACGCCATCAAGTTCACGCTGGAAGGAGGCTCGATCACAATTCATTCCCGGATTATCAGCCAGGAATCCTCCCGGGAATTCGTCGAGATCTCCGTGGCCGATACGGGGCCGGGCATCCCTCCGGAAATGTATGAAAAGATATTCGAGGCTTTCACACAGCAGGATGGATCGGAGAGGAGAAGTTTTCGGGGGATCGGGCTGGGCCTGAACCTCGCCAAGAAACTCGTAGAACTGCATGGCGGGAGGATCAGCGTGGATAGTAGCGTGCATGGCGGATCGCGATTCCTCTTCACGCTTCCGCTCGCCGGTCCAGCTGCGAAAAACTAATGCAATGACGAACTGGAAGAATAAACGTTCCGGTATCTTCAGGAGAATGAAAAGGAGTAGCGTATGGGGAATCAAGAAAAGGGGATGATTGAACAGGAGAAGATCCTCGTAGTGGATGATGATCGCCTTCTGCGAACAATGGTGAGGGAAATCCTTTCCCGGAGAGGACATTCTGTTGAAGAGGCGGAAAATGCTCACAAGGCTCTCGCTCTCCTCCAGAAGGAAAATTTTCCAATCATTATCCTCGACATCATGATGCCAGAGATTACGGGAATAGAGCTGATGGAAGAGATCCGGAAAATCGACCCAAATGTTCTCATCATAATCATCACTGCTTATGCGACCATGGATCTGGCAATCGATGCTCTGAAGAAGGGAGCTTATGACTTTCTGAAGAAGCCGTTTGAACCGGAGGAGCTTCTGAAGAGTGTATCTAATGCTCTCCTTCAGAGCTGGACCTCCCGGCGAAACAGGGAGCTCCTCGAAGATCTGGAAGATAAAGTGCACAAACTGTCGAAACTCAATATAGAAATCGAGAGAGGAAAAGCCACACTCCAGCAGATCATGGAGAGCATCAATACCGGAATCGTCGTGACTGACTTCGAGGGGAGGTTCGTCCGGTTGAACGGAGCCGCAAGAAGGATCCTCGGCGTTCTCGAGAAAGAAGAAGGACGCAAGCTTCGGGTCCCGGCAAAGTCATACAGGCAGTTGATGGCCATTATCAATAGCGGCCTGCC
>JBFMGF010000004.1 GCA_040752675.1 Acidobacteriota bacterium | reverse complement strand
GTGTTAATAATAAAAGGAGTTCTATCAGAGTTTCCGATGCGTTTCTACATTTTATTTGCTCTCAGTTCTCATGTACACTTTTTGGATAGGAACCAAAAATTTATTGTCCGATGGGAATTTGTTAGTTGAAAACTTTACTGAAAAAGTAAAAACAAAAATTCCAAAAACCGAAGCTATCATCGAACGCGATCTGGTTTATCCAGCAATACGCGGTTCAGATATTCAAAGATGGAAAGCATTTCCCCAAATAAACGTCTTAATAACTCACCCCGCCTCACAAACTCCTTATTCTGAAGAAGAAATGAGGAGGAGATGGCCAAGGACTTATAGTTATCTAACTAACTTCAAAGATGTTTTGCTACAGAGAGCACTTTATAAACACTTCCATGAGAAAGCCAACAATCCTTTTTATGGACAACGTCTTTTCGGGGACTATACTTTTTCGAGACACAAGGTTGTGTGGAAAAGAATGACAACTGACTTAATCTCTGCAGTAGCTACCCAACATAAAACTTCATTTGGTTATAAAACAATAATACCTGTTGAGACTGTTACCTTCTTCTCGACTGAAAATGAATCCGAAGCTCATTATCTTTGCGCCATTATTAATTCAACACCTGTACGCGATTTTATTAAGTCGTTTTCTTCTGCCGGCCGTGGCTTCGGCACGCCTTCGGTAATGGAGCATGTCGGCATTCCAAAATTTGATCCTAAAAATCCGCTCCACCAAAAACTCACTGAAATCTCTAAGACATGCCACCGGTTAAAATTGGAAGGCAAAGAAAAAGAAATTGAGAAATTAGAAAAAGAAAATGATGAGTTAGTGAAAAAATTATTCGGTATCAAAGAAAAAACTTGAGACCGGAACTACGATAAGCGCATTGATCAGCATTTCTATAAACTTCACAATCCGTACAAGAAAGCATGCACTAAAGTAATTTTAAATATCTAACTTGGAGTTAGCAATCAAAAAATAAGGAGATGCTTTTCACATCTCCTTTTTGACTCTTTTATTTCCTGCCATCCAAAAGCCCCTCCTCAGAAACTCTCAAGAACGCTTCTTCTCCCACAATCACATGATCCAGTACTTTGATTCCTAGAATCTCACCACTTTTTACGAGCAGCTTCGTTACCTCCAAATCATCTTGGCTGTAATTGACTCTGCCCGAAGGGTGGTTATGGAAAAGAATCATTGAAACTGCATTGGCCAGGATCGAGGATTTAAAGACTTCCCTGGGATGAGTCAGGGTACTGCTCAAAGAGCCAGTTGAGACGAAGTTCACCGAATTAATCTTGTTGCTCGCATCGATATTGATGACCCCAAAGACCTCCCGGTCAATGTTATGAAGCAACTTCCTCACAAAACTTGCCACATCCTTGGGGGTGTCGAGTGCATCCTTTCTGTACTCGTGCTTATTGTCTTTGACGAGCCTAATTTTTACGATATTGATCTTGTGCACGTTAAATCCCTCCTTTCTACTCATCCATGTGTTTGAATTCAGATACAGGAAGAGAAATCAGCCTCCCACCGATTCTTTCAAGCTCTGTTGATTTCTCCCAGCTCTCCTCATTTTTTGCTGCTCTTGTTAACGCATTGGCGATCCCGAACTGGTCATCCTCAGGTTCTGCTCCGAAGGCAATGAGGATGTTCTCTATCTGTGCTTCGCTTAGTCCATAGTGCTTCACCACATTGCTGATAACGGTCTTCGGGTTTCTCACTTTTATTTTGAATCTCAGGTGCTCATTTTCCTGATGATTCAGCTATACTCGCTGCTCATTGACAGAAAATCTCAAAATATTATAATGAAACCGCTTAAATAGAGTGTGGGCCCATAGCTCAGTTGGTCAGAGCAACTGACTCATAATCAGTAGGTCCTAGGTTCGAGCCCTAGTGGGCCCACCAGCGATTTTATGAAACAAGAGAGATGAAACGAAAAAGGATAGAAGGAGATCATACCGATGCAAGCGTTCCTTCGTGAACGCTTTTTTTATTTTAGGGGACGCCTTTGGAGAGAAACCTGTATGTGATCGTGGAGCTTCAGAAGACCATCCTGACCATGGAGAGGTTGAAATCTCTCATCAAAGAAGGACCTGCACGGCTTGAGCGATTCGATGCAGAGGTCAAGAAAGAGGAGGAAAAACTGAGATCGGAAAAAGATGGTCTCGAGAGTGCCATCAAGATCAAAAGAAAGGAAGAGGGAGACCTTCAACTTTTGCATGCGAAACTAGAGAAATACAAAGACCAGCTTATGACGGTCAAGACGAACAAAGAGTACACCGCAATGCTCCATGAGATCGAGCTCTGCAAAAAAGAGATCGACAGGCTGGAGGAAGACGTCATTCAGAAACTGTATGACATAGACATGCTCCAGAATGAGGTGAAGAGAGAAGAAGAAACTTTCACAAAGGAGAAACTGAGGATCGAAGCGGAAAAAGAGAGAGCAGAACAAGAGATACGGGAAGCCGAGGTCGAGATCGGCCGACTGGAGGCGAGAAAAGGAGACCTCGAAAAGAGACTGCCCGAGAACATTCTCAAGGAGTTCTATAATATCGCCTCCATCCGGGGAGGCATTGCCGTCGCCCGGGCCGAAGACTACACCTGTCAGGCGTGCAAATTGAGGCTTCGCCCCCAGGTCTTCCTTGATGTGAGAGCCAACAGCGGCCTCATCTCATGCGAGAACTGCGGCAGATTCCTCTACTATGAGGAAGGTTTGAATGCAGGACAAACAACTTAACTTTCTGATCGATGGGGCTTCGAGGGGAAATCCTGGCCCCGCCGGGTTCGGCATCGTCGTTTACGATGCGGAGTGGCAGAAGGCGGATGAGATCAAGGGGCAGCTTGGGGTCAACACAAACAACTATGCCGAGTATATGGCTTTGATCAAAGCGCTCGAGCACGCCCTGGAGAAAGGAGCCATGAAGGTCAGGGTCTACTCTGATTCCGAGCTGATCGTCTGGCAGATGAAGGGGAAATATAAGATCAAGAGCAAAAACATCATCCCCCTTGCCAGGAAGGCTTTTACTCTGGTCCGGCAGTTGAAGCAATTCGATATCAAAAAGATCCCGCGGGCGAAGAACAAGAAAGCAGATCTCCTGGCGAACGAAGCCATTGATTCAAGCATTGAAGAAAAAAGACGATGATAGAGATTGAAAGGCTCAGAGATAATATCCGCTCCGTTGTTGAACAGATAGAAGAGGCAGCATCTCGGTCGTCGAGACGGAAAGAGGATATTCTTCTTCTTGCAGTGACGAAGGCGGTTCCTCCCGAAATGATCGAAATGGCCATTGATGAGGGGCTCCGGTTCTTCGGCGAGAACAGGGTTCAGGAGGCTGCCGATAAGATTCCAAGAGTCAGTCCCGGAGTTGTGTGGCACATGGTGGGACACCTTCAGACAAACAAGGCAAGAAGTGCAGTGCGGCTCTTCGAGATGATACACTCAGTAGATTCCATAAAACTTGGAAGAGTGGTGGATCGGCATGCCCGGGAGATCGGAAAGATACAAAAATGCCTCGTTGAGGTCAATCTCTCTGGCGAGCCGAGCAAGTACGGGATGAATGCAAAAGAGCTAAAGCATTTTCTAGAAGCAGCTTCCGCGCTGACAGGAATATCCATCCAGGGGCTCATGACCATTCCACCGTATGATCCGGACCCTGAGAGATCACGCAGATATTTCATAAAATTGAGAGAGCTTGCAAATGAGGCATCAGGGTGGAACATACCGCATATCTCCATGAAGGAACTGTCAATGGGGATGACAGAGGATTTCCCAGTGGCAATCGAGGAGGGTTCAACCATCATCCGGATCGGCAGGGCGATCTTCGCCCGGATGCCTCTGGAGACTTGATCGGCTATAAGGGGACGAAGTCCGGTAATGGATCAACAGGAGGGCATATGAAATTGACGCCAATGGATATCGAGCATCATAAATTCCACAGGGAATTAAGAGGGCTCAAGAGAGAAGAGGTAGAAGATTTTCTTCGCACCGTCGCTCAGGAGCTTCAGAACCTGATAGCGGAGAACGGGCGGCTCAAGGACGAGATCTTCGCGCTGAGAAGCATGGTGGACGATTATCGCTCGCGGGAGAAGAACCTTCAGGAGATGATTTACTCCGCCCAGAGGTTTTATGAGGACATGAAGAACAAGACCAAGCAGGAAGAGGAATTGATCCTCAAGGAGGCGAGGATCAAGGCGGAGAAACTCCTCGATCAGGCTCAGATGCAGGTGGAGAGCCTGGAAAAGGAGATCTTAACGCTGAGGCTTGAGCGCGATTCCTTCGATCGACAGATCCGGGACCTGCTCGAGAGCCACCTGAGCCTCCTCGATTCGAAGAAAGAAGAGGGTGAATGGAAGGACAGGCTGAGGTTCATAAGGAGGAGAAAGAACAACGAGGAGGAATGAAAAACGCGGACCTTGCCATCATCAATGCTTCTGAATTGGCGACCCCTTCAGGATTCAAAGCGGCATCTGGAAAAGATACGGGAAGATTGAAGATCATCCAGGATGCGGCTGTTGCGGCACATGAGGGAAGGATTGTTTTTGTCGGTAGCATGGGACAATTCAGGAAGGAATGCTCCCTGACGCCGGATGCAAAGGTCATCGATGCGAGCGGAGGGACAATCATCCCCGGATTCGTCGATTGCCACACCCATCTTCCATTCGCAGGGTTCAGGGATGAAGAATTCCTTCTCAGGGTTTCCGGTGCCACCTACGAGGAGATTGCGAGAGTCGGTGGCGGAATATGGAACACGGTGAAGAGAACGAGAGAAGCATCATTGGAAAAGCTTGCCGCACTTTCGCTGCGGCGTCTGGACAGGATGCTTCTCCATGGCACGACGACCTGTGAGGCGAAAAGCGGTTACGGGCTGACATTGAAAGACGAGATGAAGCAGCTCGAAGCGATCCGGAAAGCTGCACGGAAACATCCTGTCAGAGTCATTCCAACTTTGCTCGGGGCGCATACAATCCCTGGAGAATACAAGAATGACAGGGAATGCTACGTCTCGCTGATCATCGAGAAGATGATTCCCGAAGTAGTGGAAGGAAGATTGGCGGAGTTCTGCGACGTTTTTTGTGATGAGCATGGCTTTTCATTGGATGAGAGCAGGAGGATCATAACGGCAGCGAAATCGTTTGGCTTGAAGATAAAGGTGCATGCCGATCAGTTCTCCTCTTCCGGGGGCTCCACTCTTGCCGCAGAGTTCGGCGCCGCTTCAGCCGATCACCTTGAGAACATCTCGGATGACGATATCGATAAGCTGGCGAGGTCAGGAACCGTGGGAGTCCTTTTGCCTGGCTCCGTCTATTTCCTGCTGAAGAAGAGTTATGCACCAGCAAGAAAGATGCTTTCTGCAGGGATGGCTCTCGCCATCTCAACGGACTTTAATCCAGGAAGCAGCATGACTGAATCGATGCTTCAGATCATCCAGCTATCTGTCTTCATGATGGACATCTCCGTGGATGAGGCGTTAACGATGGCCACGTTGAATGGGGCTGCAGCCCTCGGGCGAGCCGATAGAATCGGCTCGCTAGAAGTAGGTAAGGATGCGGACATCCTCATCATGGACATCCCCAGCCATATCCATCTTGCCTATCACTTCGGCATCAACCACTGCTCGGACGTGATAATCAAAGGCAAGGCATGCGTCGAAAACGGTAAACGCATCCAATGAGTTTTGGAGCTGAGAAATTCATAGAAGGAAAAACGATGACCGAAAAAACGCTAAAAGGATTCTTGGAAGAACTGTCTTCATCAAACCCGACACCAGGAGGAGGGAGCATCTCGGCGCTGGCAGGTGCAATCGGAGCTTCTCTTTTGGAAATGGTTTGCGGGTTGACCATAGGCAAGGAGAAGTTCAAGAAATACGAGGAAGAATTGATCGGCGTCAGGGGAAAAGCGGCAGAGCTGAAAATTGAGTGCTTTTCTCTCATAGAGAAGGATGCCGAAGCCTTTAACAATGTGATGGCATCCTACCGGATGCCAAAAGGCACGGACGCCGAGAAAAAAGCCAGAAGCGAGGCCATTGAAAGAGCGACCTGCGAGGCAACTCGTGTCCCCCTCGAGACGGCGCGGCTATGCCTGGAAGTGCTCAAACATATCTCCAGTTCTATCGCGAAGGTCAACCCCAATGCCATAAGCGATATTGGTGTTGGAGCGCTCCTGGCGCAATCAGGGATAGAGGGGGCAGCCCTGAATGTCATAATAAATGTTCCATCCATACAGGATCAATTGTTCAGGGAAGAATCAGAGAAAAAGATCATGGCGGTGAGAAATAAAGGCAAGGCCTTGAAAGAGGATATATTGAACCAGGTGGAGGAAATGATTAAAGGAAGCTTAGAATAATGGTGCGGATTCCTGCTGGTCGAAAGCCCAGTCGTAAACATAGACCTTGAAATCGACGCGGATCATATATTTTGCCTTGATGGTGATGCTCTTCTCCGTCCTGTTCACTACAAGATTCCTTCGCGTTATAGGGAGCCCCAGCTCTTTGGCCTTGTCTAGCAGGATCTGCATCGTCTCATCGGCGCTCTTGCGGAGTGAAGCCATCCGCGCCTCTTCCCTCATCGTATCCCTGAACTCGTAAGTCTTTACTTTCACAGGCACTATCTTGTAAGCGACGAATACCGCGATTGCGATGATGACGAGGGTGATGATCAAGCCAATCCGCCCTTCTCCTTTCTGGCCAAAGATCCTCTTCATAATCTCCTCCATTCAAGATAGTTTACAGCTCTTGGTTTCAAAATATAAGTGTAGAAGCCGATCTTTGTCAAGAATCTATTTTACATTTCTAAAGGATTTAATCGGCTTTTAGGATGGAGAGGAAGGCTTCCTGCGGGATGTCGACGCGGCCCACTTTCTTCATTCTCTTCTTTCCCTCTTTCTGCTTTTCCAGGAGCTTTCTCTTTCTCGTGATGTCGCCGCCGTAGCATTTTGCGGTGACGTTCTTTCTCAGCGGCTTGACGGTCTCTCTTGCGATGACCCTGTTACCAATGGCTGCCTGGATGGATACATCGAAAAGCTGCCGGGGAATGATCTCTCTCATCTTATGGGTAAGCTCTCTTCCTCTCTGGATAGCCTTCTCCCTGTGTATGATGAGTGAGAGTGCATCTACGGGTTCTCCATTGACAAGCATGTCCAGCTTGACGAGGTCGGAAACTCTCCACCCGGAAAGGTGGTAATCAAGCGAGGCATATCCTCTCGAGCAAGACTTGAGCTTGTCGTAGAAATCAATGACGATCTCGTTGAAGGGCAGCTCGTATGTGATTATGACTTTTGAAGGGGAGAGATACTTTATCTCCCTCTGGACTCCTCTCCGCTCTTCTGCCAGTTTCAGGATGGGTCCCATATGCTCGGGAGGAGTCAGAATCATCGCAGTTATGATCGGCTCCTCGATCTTGTCTATATCCTGGATGGAGGGAAGCTTAGATGGGTTGGAGATCTCGAGCGCTTCTCCCTTTTTCGTCATCACCCGGTAGCTCACGCTAGGTGCCGTCGTGATAAGGTCTATCGAAAATTCCCGTTCGAGCCGCTGCTGGATGATCTCCATGTGGAGAAGCCCCAGAAAGCCGCAGCGGAACCCGAACCCCAGCGCAGATGACACTTCGGGTTCATATGAAAAGGAAGAATCGTTAAGACGGAGCTTCTCGAGAGAATCCCGTAACGACTCGTAGTGAGTGTCCTCAGTAGGGTAAAGCCCGGCGAACACCATAGGCTTTACCTTCTGAAATCCAGGGAAGGGGTTAGTCGTGGGGTTCTTCTCTTCCGTGACCGTATCGCCGATCTGCGTATCGGCAACCCTCTTGATCCCCGCGGTGATGAACCCAACCTCTCCCACTGAGAGCTCCTCGACCTCTATCGGCTTAGGAGTAAACTTTCCGACCTGTTCCACCTCTCCAACCCTTCCCGTTGAGACGAGCTGCATCCTCATACCTTTTCTTATGATTCCATCAATGACTCTTATGAGAATAACCACACCCCTGTAAGAGTCATACCAAGAATCGAAAATGAGAGCCTTCAGCGGGGCCTCGATGTTTCCGGAAGGAGGCGGAATATGCTTGATGATCGATTCCAAGATTTCGTCCACCCCCCTGCCTTCCTTGGCGCTGGCGAGAAGAGTGTGTTCATTGTCCAGGCCGATGACATCCTCGATCTGCTCTCTGACGCGGGTGATATCGGCGCTGGAGAGGTCTATCTTGTTGATGACCGGAATGATTGTCAGATCATTCTCTATGGCCATATAGGTATTGGCAAGGGTCTGCGCTTCGACTCCCTGGCTGGCATCGATGACGAGGAGCGCCCCTTCGCATGCGGCCAGGCTTCTCGAGACTTCGTAAGAAAAATCAACGTGCCCGGGAGTGTCTATGAGGTTGAAGAGGTAATTCTCCCCCGATTTCGACCTGTAGTTCAGGGCAACGGCGTGAGCCTTGATCGTGATCCCTCTCTCCTTCTCCAGATCCATATTGTCGAGGACCTGATCCTCCATCTCCCGAAGAGAGAGAGCCTCGGTTTTTTCAAGGATCCGGTCGGCAAGGGTCGACTTCCCATGGTCTATGTGAGCAATTATGGAAAAATTTCTTATGAGTTTCTGATCCATGGATGCATTATAACCTCAGATCAGGCTCAGCGTTGAGCGCCAGGTCGGCAAACTGGCGCCGTTCAAGCTTTAGAAATGCAGCGGATGCTACCATGGCGGCGTTGTCGGTCGTCAGCTCCTGGCTCGGTATGTACACTTTCCACCCGGAAAGCTCTCCCTCTTCTCTGAAGCGTTTCCGGAGGCAGGAGTTGCAAGCTACTCCACCCGAAACTACGATGGATTTGACCTTCTCCTTTTTCGCTGCAAAGAATGTCTTGTCCACAAGAGCATCCACTACGGCTTTCTGAAACGATGCCAGGAGATCAAAGACTTTTTTATCAATGCTTTCCCGGTGATCCGTCCGCTTTCCTTCTTCTGATGCATCTCCCTTGAATACAGGTTTGATCCCCTCTGCCTGGACGTATCTCAGAACGGCTGTCTTGAGACCGCTGAAGCTGAAGTCAAGGGTCATGTCCGTCATCCGCGCTTTGGGAAATCTGATCCTATCGGGGTCTCCTCGTCGGGATAGTTCATCGATGATGGGTCCACCGGGATATCCAAGACCGAGGAGCTTGGCCACTTTATCAAAAGCCTCGCCTGCCGCATCGTCTCTCGTCCTGGCTAGAGTCATGTATACGCCTTCTTCAGGCACAAGGAAGAGAGAGGTATGTCCCCCCGAGACGACCAGGGCGACAGCGGGGAAATCGATGTCGGGATTCTCTATGAAGGGGGAGCGTATGTGAGCTTCCAGATGGTTGATGGCGATGAGAGGAACCCTGTAAACGTAGCTGATCGACTTGGCTACGGCGATCCCGACGAGAAGGGAACCAACTAATCCTGGACCGTACGTGACGGCGACAGCGGAGAGCTGGTGGAAGTCCATACGTGAGCGCTCCATCGCCTCGGTGACGACGATGTCTATATTCTCGAGCTGATGCCTCGAGGCGAGCTCGGGAACGACTCCGCCATAATCCTTGTGGATGTGAATCTGCGAGGAGACGAGGCTGGACAGTATCCGCGTCCCATTCCGCACGACGGATGCTGCCGTCTCATCGCAGGATGTTTCAATTCCCAGGATCGATTTCTCTTCCGATATATTCATGCTCGATACAGGCAGAATAGAATGCAACTATTTTGCACTCATAAATTAGCATCGAATAGAATTATGCGTCAAACCCCGCAGAATCATAGATATTTATTTTCATTCCGTTCCTATGTTGGAATGTGGATTCCTGGTTGAAGGTCTCCGATGTTCTGAAGGGAGGCGAGCTTCTCGGAGGATTACTCCTTCTTGCAGGGCTGGTCCTTGCATCCTGGTGCGCCATTCTCTTTCTCACACTCGGCAGGGGAACACCGGCCATCATCCATCCTCCAGAAAAACTGGTCGTCAGCGGACCTTACGGATTTGTGCGGAATCCCATGATGACCGGGGCTTTCCTCATGCTGCTGGGAGAAGCGCTCCTTTTCGGCTTCCTCTTGCTTCTCCTCTTCGTCTTTTTCATAGCCCTTCCGGTGGGCTATCCGCTCATCCGCTATGAAGAGGAGGAACTGGAGGAGAGATTTGGCGACTCCTACCGTGAATATAAAAAGAGAGTTCCCAGACTCCTGCCGAGGCTTCGAAGGCGGGATGAGGAACGGGAGACATTATAGGTTCTGGATCATGTCATCTATCTTGCGGCCAATGACGCGCGAAGAATAATTCTCCTCAACGAACCTGATTGCATTGGATGATATCTTTTTCCAGAGGGCCTCATCGCTGTAAACCATAATGACTCTTTCAGCGAAATCGCCGGGAGTATCGCCGATCAGGATGTTCTCTCCATCCACGACATTCATCCCTTCGGCCCCAATGGAGGTCGTGACTACGGGGATGCCGGACGCCATGGCCTCCCCGATCTTCCCCTTCAATCCTGCTCCGAATCGAAGAGGGGCGACAAAGACCCTGCAGGATTGCATGTAAGACTGAAGGTCATCGACGGGGCCCGTGAATATCGTCTCATTGCTTCCGGACTCTTTGATGAGCGCGTCTATGTATTGACCGACGACAAAAAGGTTCAACCTGAGAATCTCTTTCTTGATAAGGGGAAAGATATCCCTGTTGAAATACTTCACAGCATCGGGATTGGGGGGATGTCCATAGCCTCCGACGAATAGAAGATGATCCCTGCTATGGAAACCGCTGATTTTGCTTGCTATGTCGTGTATATTCGGGATCACCTCGATCCTGACCTGTGGCAACTCTTTCATCAACATTTCTTTCTCTTCATTTGTTATTGCAATCGTCAGATCGGATTGTCCGTATATGGATAGCTCCTGTCGTTTCGTCCGAAGCGATCTCAGCATCATCTTTTCATCATCCAGAAGCTCAGCCATCCTCCCTTCCCTCAGGAAGTGAACGTCGACGGAATCAGTGATGAGTTTCGTCTGCTTCCCGTATTTACGGCAGAGCTTCAGATAGTGTTGTCCCATGTCATAATGGACAAACCATACGAGATCGCAGGGATTGAGGGCGAGGAATTTTTTCAGGAAGAATCTTCTCTTGAGCGTTCGCATCGAGATTCCCTCCCCTTTTTTGAATAGGGGGGCAACCATTACGCCTATCTGCTCCAGGTCAACTTTGTATCTATTCTGATCGTCCTGAGGCCGATGGGCAAAGAAAGTCAAGCGGTGTCCCTGTCCGGTCAGAATCTTGAGGATGTTGAAGAGCCGGAGGGCTCCGGAATTCCTGTCGTGAGCCGGTAACTGGTGATAGATGACCAGAATGTTCTTGCCTCTTCGCCTGTCGGATGCCATCTCATAGAATCTTTCTTCAGGCGGGAATTGTTGTGAGAGGACGCATTTCCACTTTTCTACGAACTTTACCCTGTTCACCTCCTGGTATCTCTTGATGCTCGTGTACACATCTTTGCCACAGGAGACACCCTCATGGTGCTTGACGACGCACAGCGGCTGATAGAGGACCTTGTAACCCATCTGGCGGATTGAGAAGCAGAGGTCGGTATCTTCATAGTAAGCCGGAGAGAATCTCTCATCGAACCCACCCACTTTATCGAAGAGGGCCTTCCTGACGAGGAGGCAGGCGCCGGAGCAGTAATCAACCTCGCGGATAAAGTTGTACTGAGGCATATCAGCAGTTTTGTAGCGTCCGTAATTCTTTGCGGAGCCATCCCGGAAGACGATCCCGCCTGCTTCCTGGAGTCTTCCATCCGGATAAATCAACTTCGCTCCGACCGCACCAACTTTTTCATCCGTTTCGGCCAATCTCATCAGATGATCGGCGAAACCGCCGTGTGGAACCGTATCGTTATTCAGGAATAGAATGTATTTACCTCTGGCGATTCTGGCTCCTCTGTTGCAGGACTTTAGAAAACCTATGTTCTCAACATTCTGGAGAATGTGAATCCTCCCTTTCAAACTCTCCTTCAATGAATCTTTCCAGGAGGCCAGATGTTTTTGTGTGTCATCAGTCGAGGCATCATCGACGATGATGAGTTCTGCATCGCCGCCGAGCTCTGGAACAACGGCTTCAAGGTATTGTCTTGTGAATAAGAGATTATTGAAAACGGGAGTGATGATAGACAATCGAATTTCCGGAACAGCTTCTCTTTCTTTATGCATCATTCTCCCATCGGCGTTTCATTTAAGATTCTTTCGAATATGTCGGCGGAATAATGAGCCGGGAAGCGCGATTTCCAGGATCAGACGGCGATAATTCTTGAGGCTTGGATAATGGGAAACGGCTGCGCGGAAATGTTCTAAGATTGCGCTGCGCGGGAAATCGCCACTTTTCAGCATAAGACTGCCAACGCGTCCATAAAGATTGCCGATGCAGCGATTGACAATGGAAGTATTGAGTCGGGAATAATCCGGGTGCCTTTCGACAAAGTGCAGCGCCACCCGTAGAGCTTCACGGGAAGTTTGTACGAGATCCCTTGTCGTGTTCTGCCTGTGGCGGCGATAGAGATAGAGCGGCTCATCGAGATAAGCCAGTCTGTATTTCAGAGTGAATCGGAGGGCCATATCAACGTCGCATCCGAAGGCGAGCTGTTCGTCGAACAGTCCCACCTCCTCGAGACAATCCAGGCGGAGAATGGGAGTCGATGCGATCCCCCAGTCTCCGCCGACCAGTATGCTCTCCGTTGTGAAGAATCTTCCCGGCGATCGCTTCGGCATGACCTCAAGCAATTTGTCCTTACCATTCCGGGTAGATTGAAGGACACGCCGCCCTACAATTAAACCACCGATATCTGGTTCGTTTTCCATGACGTTCATGGCGCGTTCGAGATAAAGAGGATCCAGGAGATCATCGGATTCGAGAAAAGCAACGATCCTGCCCTTCGCCAGTCCGATCCCGCGATTGTAGTTGGCGGCGATTCCTGCGTTTGGGAAATCATAAAAGCTGATCCTGGAAAGGTAAGGCATGACGACTTGATGAGTCGCATCTTCAGAGCCGTCATCTACGACGATGATTTCATGGTCCCTATAGCTCTGAGCCAGGACACTCTCAATTGCGGCCTGGATGTAGGCAGCATGATTGTAGCTGGGAATTATGACGCTAACCCTTGGCATCATTATTCCTTATAGTTCATATCACACGCGTCTGCTTCGTTCCCATTTTCTCCATCTTTCATAACTTTCTGGAAAGATGTAACTCCATAGCAGGTAAACATAAGCCCGGAGGAAGAATGGGAATGTGGCAATACTGCGCAGCAGGTAACATCGCGCTTCCCTCAAAGTGGCGGCATTGCCGGAGGATAGTGCCAGAAGTTCACGTCCAAGCCTGATGCTCTCCTTCCCCATGGCTCTGCGGAAGAACCAGGGGTGAGACCTGACGAACTCGGGATGCTCTGCAGAGAATTTCTCCAGGATGCGTATCCACATTCGGGCATTAAGCGAGCGGTCGCCGCTGACATTCTCGCCATGGATCCGGCAGAGCAGCAACGGTTCCGGAACGCCGACCATCCTGGTATGAAAGGAGAGGCGAAGCCACATATCGCAATCGGCCGCAGAGGGGATCGACTCATCAAAACCACCTACCTTTTCAAAGAGATGACGCCGGACCATCGGCATCATAATCGCGCCACTTTCTCCCCAGAGCAGGGATTTCGTGGTAAAGGAAAGATCCACTTTTTTCTTCCCGAAGGTTCGGTTCGTTCTCGAACCGTCAGAGCGGATGGCTCTAGCGCGCATCGCGATGAGCCCGGCATCCGGGTTCACCCTGGACGCTTCGATAAGGGTTTCAAGGGTTTGGGGTTCCCACATGTCATCGGAGTCGAGGAAGGCAACCCATTCGCCCGTGGAAGCGCGGATGCCGCTATTTCGCGCCGCCGCCTCGCCCCTGTTCTCCTGGCGTATGTACCTGATGCTTTCCATGTAGGTAGAAAGCGCTTCCTTTGTATTATCCGTCGAGCCATCGTCAACCACGACTACTTCAAAATCGCGAAATGTCTGGGCAAAGACGCTTTCTAGTGCCTGCGTTATGTAATGTGCCCGGTTGTATGTGGGAATGATGACGCTTACCTTCGGCATGTTCGTATTATAGCATCGAAGAAATGACTTCCCTTTTTATCTCCGGCTCATGACCTGGAGCCAGTGATCTCGTTCAGGGCAAGCCTGTATGGGGGGCGTGCAATCCCTCTTTCCGTGATGATGGCTGTGACATTGGCGTGAGGAGTCACGTCAAAGGCAGGATTTCTCACATGCACTCTCTCGGGGGCTACAGGGATGGAATGAAAGTGCGTGATCTCCTCTCTATTTCTTTCCTCGATCGGAATCCCCTTTCCTGAATCGATAGACATATCAATGGTTGAAACTGGAGCCGCCACGTAGAAGGGGATGCCATGCTCTTTTGCCAGAATGGAAAGGGAATAGGTTCCGATCTTATTCGCCAGGTCGCCATTGGCGGCAACGCGGTCCGCACCGACGATGACGAGATCGATTTCTCCCAGGTTCATCATGTAGCCGGCCATGTTATCGGTGATCAGAGTCACGGGTATCCCATCCTTTATGAGTTCCCAGGCGGTCAGACGCGCACCTTGAAGGAAAGGCCTGGTTTCATCTGCAAAGACCCTTACCTTCTTTCCCTTCCCTACTGCCGTTCTTATCACGCCCAGAGCAGTGCCATGCCCGGCCGTGGCAAGAGCTCCCGCATTGCAGTGCGTCAGGACGGACGCCTCCGAAGGGATAAGTGTGGAGCCAAACTCTCCGATTCTTCGGTTAGCGTGGATATCTTCCTCCATGATTGCATGTGCCTCCAGAACCATGAGAGCCGCGATCCTATCCGGCGAAGATGCTATCTTTTCCTCAAAGAGATTCTTCATCCTCTTGATGGCCCAGAAGAGATTGACTGCTGTCGGTCTTGTCGAAGCAAAGAGCGGAAAGAGGGCTTCCACTTTACTCTTGAATTCATCCGGAGGCAACGAAGTGAAATTCTTTGCACCCAGGGCGATCCCCATGGCAGCGGCCACTCCTATGGCTGGCGCCCCCCTGATCGCCATCTTCTTTATGGCATCGGCGATCTCTTCCGGCGTCTTGAGTGTCAGATAAGCCTCCCTGGCCGGGAGGGCTCTTTGATCGATCATCACGACGCCGTTCTCCGTCCACTCTATGGTCTTGAAGGTCACTTTCTTCATTTAGCGCTGATGATACCGTAACACAGGCTCCATTGCAACGCTACAAAGAGTAGTGGTTGCTTTGGCTAATCGGGGTGTGATATCTTTGAAAAATAAATATAGAACGATGCCTGACGATAGGAAAAAAGTCTGGGAAGAAAGATACAGAAAACAGACGCGAGAGGTTCCTGAGAGGAAAAATAAGTTTGAGACTCCCTCTGGTATCGAGATCAAGCCTATCTATACTCCGGCCGATGCAGATTGGCTGGGCTACGATGCCGATCTTGGTTATCCTGGAGAGTACCCATTCACGAGAGGAGTCCAGACGACGATGTACCGTGGCCGCCTATGGACGATGAGGCAGTATGCTGGCTTCGGCACGGCGAAGAAGACGAACGAGAGATTCAAATATCTCCTGAAAGAAGGACAGACCGGTCTCAGCGTTGCCTTCGACCTTCCCACGCAGATGGGATACGACTCGGACCATCCCATCTCGAAGGGGGAAGTGGGGAAGGTTGGTGTTGCCATTGATTCGCTCGAGGATATGGAGATCCTCTTTGATAGGATCCCACTTGAGGAGGTCTCCACGTCAATGACGATCAATGCCACGGCAGCCATACTTCTTGCCATGTACGTCGCTATTGCCATGAAGCAGGGGGCCGATCTCAAGAAACTCAGAGGAACGGTTCAGAACGATCCCCTTAAGGAGTACGTGGCGAGAGGGACGTATATCTTTCCCCCGGAAGAGTCTATGAGGCTCGTGACCGATCTCTTTTCCTACTGCAGAGAGCATGTTCCGCAGTGGCACACGATAAGCATCAGCGGTTACCATATCAGAGAGGCAGGCGCCACGGCCGCTCAGGAGATTGCCTTTACCTTTGCCAATGGGATCGCCTATGTGGAGGCGGCCCTCAGACGAGGGTTGAAACTGAAGGATTTCTGCGAGAGACTCTCTTTCTTCTTCAACTCACACAGCAATTTCCTCGAGGAGGTTGCGAAGTTCAGAGCCGCGAGAAGGCTCTGGGCAAGGATCATGAAGGAGAGATTCCACGCTGACGATCCTTCTCTCATGAAGATGAGATTTCACACCCAGACATCGGGGGCAACGCTAACTGCCAATCAGCCCGAGAACAATATAATCCGCGTCACCATGCAGGCCCTCTCATCGGTCCTCGGCGGGACACAATCCCTCCACACAAACTCAATGGATGAAGCCCTCGCGCTGCCGTCTGAAAATGCCGCGAGGATCGCCTTGAGGACTCAACAGATCATCGCCCATGAAAGCGGCGTGGCAGACACGATCGACCCTCTGGCAGGGTCTTATCTGGTGGAATCCTGGACCAGCCAGCTTGAGAAGATTGCTCTCGACTATATAAGAAGGATCGATGAGATTGGGGGAGCTATTAAGGCCATCGAAAGCGGGTACATGCAGAGAGAGATTCACAATTCAGCATACCGGTGTCAGAAAGAGATTGAAGAAGCCGAAAGAATGATCGTAGGGGTCAACGTTTACAGATCCTCCTCTGAGGAAAAGATGGATATACTTAAAGTTGACAGCAGCATCGAGGAAGAACAGGTGGCCAGGTTGAGAGCTCTCCGGAAGAGAAGAGACAACGAAAAGGTCAGTAGATTGCTTGCCGCTTTGAAGGAGGAGGCTGCGACCCGGGGAAATCTTCTCCCGCACATCCTCGATGCTGTCGGAAGCTATGCCACGGTGGGCGAGATCTCAGATGCTTTGAGAAAAGTGCTGGGTCGGCACAGAGAAACATTTATCTGCTGATCTGTCTCCTGATTCGTTTATGAGTGATTCCTTGCTGAGTATCCAAGACCTGAAAACATATTTCCAGACTTCGCAGGGCGTCGTCAGGGCCGTCGATAGTGTCTCGCTTGATGTCAAAGAGGGTGAGATAGTCGGTCTTGTCGGCGAGTCGGGATGCGGGAAGAGTGTCACGGCGTTTTCCATTCTCAGGCTTGTCTCTGAACCCGGAAAGATCGTGGGCGGGAAGATCCTGTACAAGGGAAGGGATCTCCTGGCACTCGACGAGAAGGGAATAAGAAAGATTAGGGGAAAAGAGATTGCCATGATCTTCCAGGAACCGATGACTTCCCTGAACCCTGTCTTTACCGTAGGGAACCAGATCGCCGAGGCCGTGAGGCTCCACCAGAAGAAGGGCAGGAAGGAAGCCTGGAAAGAGGCGATCAGGATGCTGGGAGTAGTTTCCATTTCCTCTCCGGAAAAGAGAGTTTACGATTATCCCCACCAGATGAGCGGCGGGATGAGACAGAGGGTGATGATCGCCATGGCTCTGTCCTGCCGCCCTTCCCTTCTGATCGCCGATGAACCAACAACAGCGCTGGATGTCACGATCCAGGATCAGATCCTTACTCTTCTCAAGAAGCTCCAGGGGGAGTTCAAGCTATCAATTCTTCTGATCACGCATGACTTCGGGATCGTTGCGGAGACGGTGGATAGGGTTGCAGTAATGTATGCGGGGAAGATCGTGGAGGAAGCTCCAGTAAAGTCTATCTTCAAGGAGCCGAAGCATCCCTACACTATGGGCTTGCTTAATTCCATCCCGGGCGTTGAAAGAGGAGGATCCAGGAAGAGACTGCCGACAATCGGGGGTTCCGTTCCCGACCTGCTGAACCTTCCTGAGGGGTGCACATTTGCTCCAAGATGCCCTTCCGTCATGGAGAGATGCATGAAGAAATATCCGGAGATGGTTTCTCTGGATGGTTACAGAAGCGTGAGCTGCTACCTGTATATAAGATGATGTCCGACAGACCGAACAAAGATCTGCTGGTCGTTGAGGGGTTGAAAAAATATTTCCCGGTCAGGAGAGGGATCTTTTCCCGCATCAGCGGGTATGTCCGGGCGGTGGATGGTATATCTTTTCATGTCAGGAAAGGAGAGACGTTTGCTCTTGTAGGGGAATCCGGAAGCGGAAAGACGACGACGGGCAGGCTCGTCTTGAGGCTTATGGAGCCTACGGATGGCAAGATCCACTTTGTTGGCATCGATATCTTTTCATTGCGCCAGCGAGAATTGAGAAAGATAAGGAAGAGAATGCAGATCATCTTCCAGGATCCCTATTCGTCACTCAATCCGAGGATGTCTGTCGGGTCCACTGTGGGCGAGCCGCTGATCATCCACAGGCTCGTCGAAAAGAAGAAAAGATATGAAAGGATTATCCAGCTTCTCGAGATGGTTGGTCTGGAAGAGGGTTGCATAAATAAATATCCCCATGAGTTCAGCGGGGGACAAAGGCAGAGGATAGGAATCGCTAGAGCGCTTGCAGTTGAGCCGGATCTCATCGTCGCAGACGAGCCCGTCTCCGCGCTGGACGTCTCCGTCCAGGCACAGATCGTGAATCTCCTTATGGAACTTCAGGAGCGGCTCGGGCTGACCTATCTGCTGATTGCCCACGATCTCAGACTCGTGAGGATGATCAGCGATACGGTTGCCGTGATGTACCTCGGGAAAATCGTGGAGCAGGGAAGCAACGCACAGATTTATCATTCTCCAAAACACCCCTATACACTGGCCCTGCTCTCCTCCGTCCCTGTTCCGGATCCGCAAAGGAAGAAAGAAAGGGTCCTTCTAGAGGGAGAGATCCCCACTCCAATAAACCCCCCGTCCGGCTGCCGATTTAGAACGAGATGTCCGATGGCCATAGCCATATGCGTGGATCAGGAACCCCCTCTCAGAAACCTGGGTAATGGCCATCTGTGTGCCTGTCATCTGATCTCATAAGCCTCCAGCAGAGCCTTTTTATGATAGGGGAAACAAAAGAGCTTGAAATATCGTATTAATGCAAAGATTCTTAAGGTCAGTGATTGATGGAGGAGTGAAGTGAAAACGAATCGTTTCCTGTGTTTCAGTCTTGTCATTTTCTTTGGCTTAGCCGGCGCTTATATTCCATCTTCCCATTCTGAAGAAGGGAAAGCCGGGGGGTTGAGCCTCTCACTTGATCGATGCATCGAACTCGCCCTCGAGAACAACCTTGTGATCGCCGCGCAGAGGATCGATCCGGAGATCAACCGGCTCAACTATGAGATCGCCAGAACCCTCTTTGATCCAAATCTCAGCACCGGCGGTTCTAGAAGCGTTTCAAATAGCCAGGCCGTAACTTTCATCAGCATCACAAAGAGAGAGTACGACAACTACGATATAAGCCTGAGCGGCAAGGCTCTTACGGGAGGGAGTTACTCTCTTTCCCTCAATGCGAGCCGGACCTATCTGACGGCGGGCTTTCCGATCACCTTCAATCCGAGTTACACGACCGGGATCAATCTCAACATCACCCAGCCATTTCTGAGAAACTTTGGAAGAGAAGTCACGAAGCATAACATTCTGGTAAGCAAGAACAGTTATGACATGAGTCTGTCCTCATTCCAGCGCATAGTCATCGACACCGTAACGCTTGCCGAACAGGCTTACTGGAATCTCGTCGGAGCTATAGACAATCTGAAGGTGCAGAAGGAATCTTTGAAGCTTGCAGAGGACCAGCTTGAAAGAAACAGGATAATGGTCAAGGTGGGAACCAGGGCTCCCATCGATGTCACCGATGCAGAAGCCACGGTGGCATCGCGAGTCCTCTCTGTGATCAATGCGGAAAATGCAGTCAAGGCTGCGGAAGACTCTCTGAGGAAGATACTCAACATTGCTCCGGGGACCTCTCTCTGGGACTCCGCCATTCTTCCCACGGATCGCCCATCATTCGAAGCGGTAAGCGTTGACCTCGAGGCAAGCATCGATGCCGCATTGCGTAAGAGACCCGAGATCGAAGAGTCTAGGATCAATCTGAAGAACCTTGAACTGACCATGAGGTATCAGAAAAACCAGGGCCTTCCCCTCCTCGATCTCAGTGGAAGCTATGGCCTGAGCGGCGTCAGCGGGACCATTCTTCCCGGTCCCGATGGGCTGATGGGAACCCCTGACGACATCTTTGTTCAGGAAGGGATCAGTGGAGCCTTTGATGACGTTAAAGACAGGAACTATACGAACTGGAGTCTCGGCCTTAATTTCGCGATCCCGATCATGAACAGAGCTGCCTCCAGACAGTACGTCATCTCCAAGCTGAACTATGATAAGGCGAACATCCAGCACAAGAGTCTGGAACAGCAGATAGCGATCGACGTGAAAGAAGCTGCGAGGAATATAGAGATGAGCCTGAAGAGACTGGATGCTGCCAGGGCGAGCAAGATCCTGAGCCGGGAGAGATTGAACGCTGCGCAGAAGAAATTCGAGAACGGGATGGCGACAAATTTTGAAGTAGCCGAGTATCAGCAGTACCTTGCGACGGCCGAGAGCGAGGAGATAAACGCCCTCATTGAATACAACAAGGCACTCCTTAGCCTTGAGAAAGCGCAAGGGACACTTCTTCAGAAGAGGGGGATCGTGTTGGAATCATCGCAGAAGAAATAGAAAATATTAGGGAGGAATATAATTAAGGATATCCATGGGAGGCGGATATGAATCAAGAAATGGGATCGAAATCGGCCGGGACGCCCGGGGAAGAAAAACCGACAATGAACGCCTTGCAGCGGTTTTTCGGCCTCTTCTTCTCACCTGTTAGGGCATTTCAGGACATCAATAGAAAGCCATCGTTCATCTTACCGCTGGTCGTGATGATCATCTTTTCCCTGGCGGCGACTTCAATCGTCATGCCAAAGATCGATTGGGAAGCCACCATGCAAAAGAGCTTGGAGCGAGCGGGACGGGAGATGTCCGGCGAAGAGATTGAAAAGGTCATTCCCATCCAGAGGAGCGTTGGCACCATTATTGGATATGTTGCAGCCTTCATTGCTCCGGTCCTGACCGCTCTTGTCGTTTCAGGGATATTTTTTGGAATCGTCAGGTTGTGGGGCGCTGGAAGCAGCTTCAGCAGGGTCTTCGGCGTCGTCACTCACTCTTACCTGGTAGGTCTGATAAAGACGGTCCTCATGGGTGTTGTTGCCTTGAGGCAGGAATCGATTATAGCCGATGATATAAAGTATTTCGTCAAGTCAAACCTGACCATCCTTCTCAATAAGGAAGAGGTCAGTCTTGCGCTCTACACTCTGGCAAGCAAGATAGATCTTTTTTCCATCTGGACTGTCATCCTGCTCATAATCGGCTTATCCGCCGTGTCGAAGCTCGGCATGAAACAATCTGCAGCGAGTGTTCTCATCACCTGGCTCGTCTACATAGCCGTCTCGACAGCCTGGGTTGCCATGATGACGGCTCTTTTTCATATTAAGTAATCGATCGGAGGGGTTTTGAAAAAGGTCATTCTTATATCTTCCGTCGTCATTCTTATCGCCGTTATCGTCTATTTCTCGGTCTTCTATGGCAGAGAAGGACAGGGTAAAGAAGTTTACGCCTTCAAAGCGGAGAGGGGTGATATCGTCTCTTCCGTTTTCGCTTCGGGAAGGATCGAACCGAAGACGAAGGTAAACGTATCCTCCAACGTCATCGGAGAGATCAAAGAGATAGGAATCAGAGAGGGAGATCGGGTTAAAAAGGGAAATTTCCTTGTGCAGCTCGATAAGGAACGGTACCTCTCCGAAGTCGAAAAACTCGAGGCTTATCAAAGAATGTCCCGAATCACCCTGGAGAAAGAGAAAGTCAATCTGGAGAACTACGAGAATACCTTCAGGAGGGTGCAGGCTCTTTACAACGAGAG
This sequence comes from Acidobacteriota bacterium, assembly GCA_040752675.1. Lineage (NCBI taxonomy): Bacteria > Pseudomonadati > Acidobacteriota > Acidobacteriota bacterium. Next base: position 28,910 of record JBFMGF010000004.1, on the reverse strand, counting down.
GATCATCTCCGAAGATGTTCTGGAAGAGGCAAAGCTCAGACTGGATACGCAGAAGATCTATCTCAAATCCCTGGACGAACAGGTTCTGCAAGCAGAAGCCGATCTGGAGAAGGCGAGGGACGAACTGAATAAGACAAGGATAACTTCTCCAATGGACGGGCTCGTAACACAGTTGAATGCGGAAGTGGGGGAACAGGCATTGGCCGGGACGATCAACATCCCCGGGACGGTCATCATGGTCATCTCTGATATGAGCGAAGTCCTGGCCGGGGTGGACGTCGATGAGACCGAGGTAGTCTCGGTCAAGAAGGGACAGGAAGCCAGGATCAAAGTCGATGCTATCGGGGACAAATATGAGTTCCAGGGGATCGTAGAAGAGATAGGAAATACGGCCGTCAAGAAGGGAGAGATCAACGTCTTTCCCGTAAAGATCAGGATAACGAATCCCGATGAGAGACTGAAACCGGGAATGACCGCCCGCGCCTCCATCGAGACGGATAAGAGTGAAGGGGTCATAAAAATTCCAATCCAGGGTGTCGTCTCTAGGAATGTCGAGAAGGAGAAGGAAAAAGCCAGAGAGAGAACAGAAAAAGAGAAGAAGAGGGGGAAGAAGGAAGGGACGGAACAGTCGGATAAGGCTGAGGGAAAACCAGTGGAAGGATTAACAACGCAATTGGATAGACAAAGCGCAACAGAGAAGAAAGATTCAGGTAAGGGCGGGAAAGATGAGGAGCGCGATGCAGTCTACTTAATGGTCGAAGGGAAAGCTATCCTCGTTCCGGTTGAGGTCGGCATCAGCGATGAGTTCTTCGTAGAAATAAAGAGCGGGGTTAAAGAGGGGGATATGGTCGTAACCGGTCCCTATCGCACGTTGAAGAATTTAAAGGAAGGGGACAAAATTAAAGAGAAGAAAGAAGAGGAAGAAGCCGAGAAAGACAAGAAGGAAGAAAAGGCATCAGAAGTCGAAGTAAAGGTGGAGGATTGAGATGTCTCTGATCAGGACAAAGAACCTGGTAAAACTCTACGATATGGGTGTGGCGCAGGTTGTCGCCCTCAATGGGGTCACAATCGATATCGAAGAGGGAGAGTTTGTGGCCATCATGGGACCGTCCGGCTCCGGAAAGTCAACGCTGATGAACCTCATTGGATGCCTGGATACTCCCTCGAACGGATCCTATCTGCTCAAAGGGGAAGAGGTATCCAGACTAGACGACAATCAGCTTGCCGCCATCAGAAACAGGGAGATCGGATTCATCTTTCAGACTTTCAATCTTCTACCCAGGACGGATGCACTGCACAACGTGGAACTCCCCCTTATTTACTCCGGCATGACACGCGGTGAGAGGAAAGAGAAAGCCATGAAAGCTCTGGAAGCCGTCGGGTTAAAGGAGAGAATGCACCATAAGCCAAACGAGATGTCAGGCGGTGAAAGACAGCGAGTTGCCATCGCTAGAGCTCTCGTTAATCAGCCGTCCATCATTCTTGCCGATGAGCCTACCGGCAACCTCGACTCGAAGACAGGGGAAGAGATCATAAGCATCATCGTCGATCTGAATGAGAGAGGACACACCATCATCCTGGTGACCCATGAGGAGTATATTGCAAAGAAGGGAAAGAGGATCATCAAGCTTTTCGACGGGAAGGTCGTTGACGATCAAAAATTGAACTGAAATGCTAATCATAGAAAATTTTAGTCTTGCCTTTAAGGCACTCTGGCAGAACAGGATGCGTTCCTTTCTCACGACGCTCGGGATCGTCATCGGGGTTGCAGCAGTCATTGGCGTTGTCTCCATCGTCCAGGGCCTGTCATTCATAATCACTGAACAGATCGAAAGCATGGGATCGAATACAATAATAGTCTTTCCGGAGCGACCTCCTGGAAAGGAGGGGGAGAAGCTGGGCAGGATCGAGCTGACCTGGGATGATGGTCTGGCAATCAAGAGGCTGTGTGATGAGGTCAATGATGTCAGCCCGGTAATTCAGCGCATGGCAAGGATAAAGATCGGAGAGGAACACGGGACGGTCACAGTCGCGGGTACTAATCCCATCTTCCAGGATATAAGAAACTTCTTCGTGGAAAAGGGGAGGTTTTTCTCGACGATTGATGAGAGGACGAGGGGATGGGTATGCGTGATAGGTCAGGAGATCATCAAGAAGTATAAGATCCGCGGCAATCCACTGGGTCAGAAGATCAAACTGGAGAACCAGGATTTCAAGATCATCGGTATCATGGAAAAGAAAGGGGAGTTCTTCGGACAGAGTTTCGATGAATTCGTCCTGATCCCCTTCAGCTCATCCGTCTCTCTGTTTGGAGAGGAATCCGGTAAGAACATCATGCTCCTGATCCAGGCAAAATCAACGGGGAAAGTGGAGCTCGCGAGCGACCAGATAACCGAGCTCCTGAGGATCAGGCACTCTCTGAAATCCGGACAACCGAACGATTTCAGAGTCATCACGCAGACGCAGATCCTCGAAGGGTGGAACACCATCTCAAACGCTGTGACCTATGTTGTGGGTGGCGTCGTGAGCATCGCACTCATCGTCGGCGGAATCGGAATCATGAACATCATGCTGGTCTCCGTAACGGAAAGGACAAGGGAGATCGGGATAAGAAAGGCAGTGGGAGCGAAGAGACGCAACATTCTCATTCAATTCATGGTGGAAGCCATCACCCTCAGCTTCCTGGGAGGGGCCATAGGGATTCTTTTCGGATATGCCATTGGGTATGCGACCAGCAAATTGATACCGAACTTCCCTCCGGCACATATCCCCGTCTGGGCCATCATAGTCAGCTTTATCTTTGCCACAGCCGTGGGGTTATTCTTCGGGATCTACCCGGCAGCCAAGGCTTCCCGCCTGGACCCTATCGAATCTCTCCGATACGAATAATTCTCTCTTATGAAATTGCTGCAAGATACCTGCACCTGCTGACCGACAGTCAGTCCTTGGCTTGACACCCCATAGGGCATCAAATAATATTTAATTGGAAAAAAAGCTAAATATGTGCATAATATTTCTCTATAAAAAACGGACGAGAATGCTTGAATTAGGTGTTTGAAGAGCGTTTGTCGCAGGTGAAAAGTCAATTCGAAACGTTTAAATCAATAATCATTAAAGGAGGATAAGAACGTGGGAATTCTAGGAGACTTATGGAAATACTATCTGGATGGTGGATTTGTCATGCACTTCATCACCATCTGTTCCATCATCGGTATCATGGCAATCATTTACAAGCTGATTGTCTTCAGGAAAGCGAAGATTGATACCAATGAGTTTGTATCAAAAATCAGAAAAACTCTTTTAAACGGCAACGTGGATGAGGCCATAAAGGTCTGTGAAGAATACCGGGGTCCCGTGGCCACTATTTGTAAAACAGCATTGTTGAAGTATGGAGCCTCCCGTGAAGAAATCGAAAAGACCATGGAGAACGCAGCCATTCATGAGGTAGCATACCTGGAGAAATTTCTGGTCTCCATCGCTACCGTTACAAATATTGCCCCTCTTCTCGGCTTTTTCGGAACGGTCGTCGGGATGATTATGTCCTTTGACGTCATATCCCAGCAGGGTTTGAATAACCCGGGCTTGGTGGCAAAGGGTATCTCGGTGGCCCTTCTGACGACGGCCTACGGGTTGATCGTGGCTTTTGTCTGTCAGCCATTCTACAACTTCTTTACAGGAAAGGTAGCCTCCTTCATCAGGGAAATGGAAACATGTTCGAACATCCTCTTTGAGACCATGGATGAAATGGAGAGAACGGGAGTCAAAACCCGTTAGAGGTTGATATATGAAACTTAAAGGCACAAGGAAGATCGGAGCCATTATTCCAACGGCTTCAATGGCCGATATTGCTTTTCTTCTCATCATCTTCTTCATGGTGACGACGGTCTACAATGTGGATCGAACGAATGTCAACCTCCCTCTTTCCATGGAAAGAACAGAGGTACCAAGGGGTTCCGCTTACATCGTCGTCGCCCAGCTCATAAACGAAACGACCCAGAACATAGTCTATAAGTTTTCTGATGGTGAGCAGATGAGCCAGCAGGTTTCGGGTCCGCATGACCTTTACATCTCGATCTCGAATATTACGTACACCGATCCTGGACGCCCCTTCGTCATCAAGGCCGATAAGGATATTAAGTATGCGCTGGTGGATGAAGTCATCGATCTCTGCAGGCGCTCGGGAGCAATAAATCTTCTGCTACTCACGCAGCAGAAGACGGTCGAACACAAGGAGTACTGACATGAAATTGAAAGAGAAAGGAATGACGGCGGAGATTCCAACAGCATCCATGGCTGATATCGCCTTTCTGCTGATCATCTTTTTCATGGTGACGACGGTCTTTTCAGCGACAAAAGGGCTTGACTTCAAGCTTCCGAAGGAGGATCAGAATCTGCCACCGTCTGAGGAAGAGGCCGTCTACATCAAGGTCAATCCAGATGCTTCCATCTCTGTGGATGGAAAATTGATGAGTCTGGAAAATATCCTTCCCTATCTGCAACCCAAGCTTCAACGATGGCCGGATAAACCCATCATTCTCCACACTGATCCGGAGGCTCCCTATTCCGCCATGGTCGCCGTTTACGATGTTTTAACGCAGGGAGAGAAAGTCATCGGGATAAAGGTAAAGAATGTCTCCATTCCCACCTCGAGCGAGATCCAGGAATACATTGCCACGTTTGGATATAATCCCTTTGAAGTCGGGTTTTCGCAATAGCTTGCGGTTTTAGAGGAATTCATGAATAAGGAAAACAATCGGCAAAAATCTGAAGGGCAGGTCAGGAATGAAAAACCCAGAGTCAGGGAGAGATTCCGCGAAGAGGATGTTCTCTTCGAGAGCTATTTCCATCCCGAGGACAGAAAGATTAAGCAGATCGCTTTCATAGGTGCCGTTGTCATCCACATCATCATGCTTTTGATGAGATTCCCCACCTTCTCCAAATTTACGGCTGCCGAGAAGCCCAAGGAAAACATCGTCATAGTCAGAAAGTACGTTCCTCCGCCTCCAAAAGTTGAAAAGCCGAAACAGGCTGTGCAGCAGAAATTGACGAAAAAGATGCCGATCCCTGATCCGACTCCAGATGAGCCGGAACCGATAAAAGAGCCTGAACCCGAACCCGAGATCGAGCTTATCCCCCCGGATGCGGAGATCATGATAGGGATTCCTGCTCCTGAAGCCCCACCTCAACAGGGACCACTTATCGCAGGAGTCGCCGGAGTCACTAACCCCGAGTTGATACCAGAGACCAAATTGTTGCCTGTCTATCCAGAGCTGGCTCGAAAGGCCAAGATCGAGGGAAGCGTCATCCTCCAGGCGGTCATCAAAAAGGATGGAACGGTGGGGGACATTGTAATCCTTCGTTCTCCCGGAGCAAAGCTTGGATTCGAAGAAGCCGCAGCGGAAGCCGTGAAGAAATGGAGGTACAAACCGGCTCTTCAGAACGGCAGACCAGTTGATGTCTACTTCACTGTGGAAGTCAACTTCACACTGCTGTAAAGGTTTTTGCAGGTTCAGTAATAAGCCCCTCTTAAAATGCAATTTCTGATTTTAAAAGAGTTATCGACTTGATTTGATTTCTGATTAAGCCTATATTCATAAAGATTAATGGCATGTTTATTGCTCACTATTAAAAGCACTGAAAGAATTTGAAAATTTTTGTTAGGAAGGTGTTTTTCAATGAAAAAAAGAATTAAAGAAATGTTCTTCCTCGCCTTTGTTGCACTTCTCTCTTCCATGACCTTTCTCCATGCGGATTACAAGCAGGGTGCACAGTATTTCAAGCAGGGGAAATATGTGGAAGCGGCGAGTGAATTCCAGACCGAGGTGGATCAAGCACCCAACTACGATTATGGGTTCTACATGCTGGGCATGTGCTACATGATGCTTGGCAAGTACGATGTCTCCCTCAATCATTTCAAGAAGGCGATCGAGCTGTCTCCGGATAAATTCGATTACCACAATGGTCTGGCCCGGCTCTATCTCAAACAGAAGAAGTACTTTTTTGTGGTTGATACTTTGAATTCCGCAGCCAGCCTGGCGAACACGCCTGAAGAGAAATATCAGCTCTATTATGCACGAGGGCTTGCCAATGCCGGCCAGAAGAAGTACCCGGAGTCAATCGATGATTTGAAGAAAGCAAAACAGATCAGAGTGGATCAGACAATTCTGGAGCAACTCGGTAAATCCTGTTATCAGGTGGATGATTTTGATTGCGCCATGGAATCGCTTAAAGAGGCGGTGCGAATGAATGCAAACAGCCACGATGCGAATTACTATCTATCGAAGTCTCTGATCGAGAAGGCAAAGAGGGAAAAGGACAAGCAGAAGAAGAGATCCTTATATACGGAGGCGATCGCTCATGCGGAAAAGGCCGTAAAGTTGAAACCAGGAGACGTTGAAAGCATGAATCTCATCGCAGGCGCCAATTTCGGAGCAGGGAACATTGATAAGGCTATCGAGCATTTCAAAGAAGTGATCAGGATAAAGCCAAATCATTGCTGGGCGATGATCAACATAGGCAAGGCGTTGATTGCTCAGCAGAAGTATCAGGATGCTGAAAGCTGGCTTGATAAAGCGGTCAAATGCGATGTTCAGAGCGCCATCGCATATCAGACTCTGGGTTATGTCCTTATGAAGCAGGAAAAACTGGAGCAGTCCCTTGAGGCTTATCAGAAAGCCAACTCTCTGAGACCAAACCCGATCATTGCCGAGAGCATTGAAAGAGTGAAGAATAATATTGAGGTAAGGGAGTACAACAAGAAGATAGCGGAGCTCGAACAGAAGCAAAAGGAACTTGATGAAGCAGAGATGCAGAAGTATCGTGAATTGAAGGAGAAAGTGGATGCCTGGAAGAAGAAGCAGGAAGAGGCAGAATAGCAACTTGCTTGCTGGATCTTAGAATTCGTAAATACTGAATAAAGTATACAAGATGAACAATTGGGCAAAAATTATAATTGGCGACAGCAGGTCAATGAAAGAGGTAGAAAGTGAGAATGTAGATTTAATTATTACTTCACCTCCTTACTGGCATATCAAAGATTATGGTATCCCTGGACAGATAGGATATGGGCAAAGTCTTCATGAATACTTAAGAGATTTATATTACGCATGGACTGAGTGTTTCAGGATACTTAGAAAAGGGGGAAGACTATGTCTTAATATAGGAGATCAATTCGCAAGGTCAATCATTTACGGAAGATATAAAGTTATCCCTTTGCATGCAGAATTCATTGCCCAATGCGAAAAAATGGGTTTTGATTTCATGGGTTCTATCATTTGGCAGAAAAAAACAACCATGAATACTACTGGCGGTGCAAATGTAATGGGATCTTTCCCATATCCTCCAAATGGAATTGTAGAAATTGATTATGAGTTTATTCATATATTTAAAAAGCCCGGACAAAGCAAAAAGGTTTCAAAAGATATTAAAGAAGCTTCTAAGCTAACGAAGGAAGAATGGAAAGAGTATTTTGCAGGACACTGGCATTTTGGTGGTGCCAGACAGATAGGGCATGAAGCAATGTTTCCGGATGAACTACCAAGAAGGCTAATCAAGATGTTTACATATATTGGAGATACCGTTTTGGATCCCTTTCTGGGAAGTGGAACCACTGCTGAAGTGGCTTTAGAGTTAGAGAGAAATGCTATAGGTTACGAAATAAACGAAGAAATTGCTGAGATAATAAAAAAGAAGATCGGCTTGAATGAAAATGAGCCCAGGTTTTTTGAAAATATACAGATAATAAAAAGAAAAGAGGCAGCTGAATTGCCTAGAATTGATTATATTCCCGGAATTCAAGATGCAAAACCTAAAATTGATCCTAAAAAAATTAATTTTAAGGGTGATAGATCATATAAAGTGATAGACATTGTAAATGAGAATGCGATAAAGCTAGACACAGGACTAATCGTCAAATTCTTAGGGCTAAAGATTGATAAAAGAAATGCTACGAATGATTATTTGCAGGATTATATTCTTGGGAAAAATGTATATTTAAGATTTCAAGAAGATAAAGTGGCAGATGAAAATGCTGTGATGGCTTATGTTTATTTAAACAATAAGATTTTTATCAATGCTTATTTAATTAAATCTGGATTCTGCTCCCCTGACTTCTCAATCAATCATAAACTTAAAGACAGGTTCATCGAGTTGTGGAAAGAGAGGCAAGAAAATGCCTGAAGAATACTTCATTTATTAGCTTGGCACATCAAAAGTTATCTGCAATTTCTGATTCTTCTTATTCTTCCAATTATACAGTTTTAATTTTTAAATGAAGGAGATGGTTGAACTCCTATTATTGACAGTAAATGTAGTGTATGCTAGCATTTGTATCTTATTTTAATTGCAGTTTATTTCGCATGAGGTGGATTACTCTGTTTCCAGCCTTAGTTGATTGTACCGCTATAGTAGCCGAACATGACTGATTCTTTATTTCCTGTATTTCTAGTTTTCCTGGCTTCCGCTTTTATCGTCGCCAGCATCCTCATCCTCACACATCTGCTGGGCGGCCGGAGAGATTCCAGGGTGGATCTCACTCCTTACGAATGCGGCATGACTCCGTTCGAACCGGCGCGTAAGAGATTCACCGTTAAGTTCTATCTCATTGCAATGCTCTTCATCCTGTTCGACATAGAGGCGGCTTTCCTCTATCCATGGGCCGTGACATTCCGGGAGTTTTCGAACCTGAAAATCTTTGTCCTCATCGAAATGATGGTTTTCATAGGAATACTCTTCGTGGGATTCCTCTACGTATGGAAGAGTGGAGGTCTTGACTGGGATAAATAGCATGGGAAGGATAGACGAACATCTCGAAGAATTGAAGAAAAACATTCCAGATTGCGTTCTGGAGACCGGATCCTATAACGATCAGGATTTTGCTGTAGTTAAAGCTGATAAGATACTCGACATCTGCCGCTTCTTCAAAGATAGACTCGGTTTCGATTTTCTTACCGATGTTTGCGGTGCCCATTTCCCTGAGCGCGAGTATCCCTTCGAGATCATCTTTCATCTTTACTCCTTCAAGAGAAATGAGAGAGTGCGTCTGAAGATCAGATTGAAGGATGGAGACGAAGCGCCATCTGTTTCTTCCGTCTGGCGTTCGGCGGACTGGAATGAACGGGAGATCTTCGATATGTTTGGTATCAGGTTCAGTGGGCACACTGATCTTCGGAGGATCCTGATGCCGGAGGAATACAATGAATTTCCTCTCCGGAAAGATTTTCCAGTTCAGGGCCGGTAGAATGATTTATGCTGGCTGCGATGAAGAGGATTCAGTTTGAGATATACGACTGAAAAGATTGACGACGAGAAGGAAATCCTGACAATTAACATGGGGCCTTCGCATCCTAGCACCCATGGGGTCCTAAGAGTGGTCCTTCAGCTCGACGGAGAAACCATTGTCAAGGCGACTCCCTATATAGGCTACCTCCATAGAGGGATGGAGAAAATCGCCGAGAACAAGACATACCACCAGTTCATCCCTTACACGGACCGATTCGATTATCTGGCTCCGCTCTCCAACAATGTTGGCTATGCCCTGGCCGTGGAAAAACTTCTCGGGATCGATATCCCACCGAGAGGACAATATCTGAGGGTGATGATCTGCGAGCTTTCCAGAATTGCGGCTCACCTGATCTTCATCGGAGTCATGGCGGCAGACGTAGGCGCCGCCACAGTTTTTTTTCTCTCCTTCCAGCAGAGGGAGTACCTCTATGATATCTTCGAGAAATTATCAGGAGCGAGATTCACGAATTCATATACGAGGATCGGCGGCGTCGCGAGGGATATCCCGGATGGCTGGATAGAAATGGTCCGCAGATTCCTATCCACCTTTCCGAGGGAGCTTGATGATTACGAGAGGCTCCTCACGAGGAACAGGATCTGGATGGAGAGGACACAGAACGTCGGAGTGATAACCGGTGAAGAGGCAAAGAACTATGGTCTTACCGGTCCCAATCTGAGGGGCTCGGGCATCGAATGGGATATCCGAAAAGCATTCCCTTACTCAGGCTACGAGAATTTCGACTTTGAGATCCCGGCCGGAACGGTAGGTGATTGCTATGACAGGTATCTCGTTAGGATGGAAGAGATAAGGCAGAGCGTCCGCATAGTCGAGCAAGCTATCAAGAATCTGCCCGATGGCCCGGTCAACGCTCCCGAACCCAAGATCTTCCTTCCTCCCAAGCAGGGCGTCCTGACCAAAATGGAGGAGCTGATTCACCATTTCATTCTCATCACCGAGAGCTTCGACGCGCCGGATGGGGAGATATACAGCAGCATAGAAGCGCCCAAGGGAGAACTCGGCTTTTACATAATCAGCACAGGAGGGAAATCCCCCTATAGACTAAGGATCCGCTCCCCCTCCTTTAATAATCTGCAGGCGCTTCCCAGAATGCTTGAGGGCAGGCTTTACTCGGATGCCGTCGCGACGATCGCAAGCCTGGACCCTGTTCTTGGCGAGGTGGATCGATGAGTTTTTCTCCAGAATTTGAAAGAAAGGTAGGTGATATCATCAGGGAATATCCGAATAGAGAAGCGATTCTGCTGCCGCTTTTATACATGATCCAGTCAGAGAGGGGTTTCCTGTCAAAAGAGGATGAACTGTATGCAGCCGAGAAAGCTGGAGTATCTCCTGCATGGATCAGAGGAGTCGTGACATTCTATACCATGTTCCAGGGGAAGGAGATCGGGAAGTACCTCATCCAGGTCTGCACGACGCTATCCTGCTTCTTGAGAGGTTCTGACAGCATCCTCGAGCACATCAAACAGAGGCTGGGCATAGATGTCGGAGGAACGACTCCCGATAAGAAATTTACTCTGGTCACTGTGGAATGCCTCGGCTCATGCGGGACAGCTCCTGTCATGCAGATAAATGATGACTATTACGAGGACCTTGACATCGAAAAAGTAGATGAAATTCTGAATTCTCTTCCATGACGTCACAGGGACGAGCGAGAAAGTCTTGAGAAACGCATTGAGATGGAACTGATACTTACAAAAAACATTCATAAGCTAAATTCGGAATCGATTGATGTCTATCTATCTGGCGGTGGCTATAGATCGCACGAAAAAGCTCTGAAGACTATGACTCCCGATCAGGTCATAGAAGAGGTTAAGAAGTCCGGGATAAGAGGAAGGGGTGGGGCAGGCTTTCCGATGGGGGGCAAATGGGGTTTCGTTCCAAAGGATGATTCCAGGCCCCACTACATGGTCTGTAACGCCGACGAGAGTGAGCCGGGGACTTTCAAAGACCGGATCATCATTGAGAAAGATCCCCATCTTCTCATCGAAGGAATCATCATCGGCTCTTACGCCATCAGGGCTCATCTTGCCTTTATCTACATCAGGGGTGAATACGTCCATGGCTATAACATCTTGAAAAAGGCGATCGCCGAAACATACGATAAAGGATTCCTTGGAAAGAACATCCTTGGCACAGGATTCAATCTCGATCTCATCCTCCACAGAGGGGCAGGAGCCTATATCTGCGGCGAAGAGACGGCTCTGATGGATTCCATCGAAGGGAAAAGAGGAAATCCACGCCTGAAGCCTCCTTTCCCGGCTCAGATCGGGATATTCAAAAACCCGACCAACATCAACAATGTGGAGACGCTGGCCAATGTCCCGGCCATCATCGAGAAAGGTGGAGAGTGGTACAGCAAGATTGGCCGTGCGAACAATACAGGAACTAAGCTTTACTGTTTGAGCGGTCACATCAAGAGACCGGGGGTCTATGAGCTTCCCCTGGGCATCCCGCTCAGAGAGTTGATTTACAACCATGGCGGAGGGATGCTCCAGGATGACAGGAAGCTCAAAGCGGTAATACCGGGCGGTTCCTCGGTTCCAGTCCTGACGGCCGACCAGGTCGATGTGTTGATGGATTTCGATTCACTGCAGGCGGCTGGGTCGATGCTCGGCTCGGCAGGGATCATCGTGATGGATGACAGCGTCTGCATGGTAAAAGCGACCCACCGTATCACGAAATTTTACGCTCATGAATCGTGCGGGCAGTGCACCCCGTGCCGCGAGGGGACAGGATGGATGGAAAAGCTATTGAGAAGAATGGAAGCGGGAAGAGGGGAGAACGGAGATACTGAACTCCTCTACGACGTGGCGCAGAACATCCTTGGAAATACAATCTGCCCGCTCGGCGATGCCGCGGCAATGCCGGTCATGAGCTTCGTGGAGAAGTTCCGCGAGGAGTTCGAATTTCACATCTCCAACAAAAGATGCATGGTTTAAAGGTTATCGATGCCGACACTGAGGATCGATGGGAAAGAAGTAACGGTGGAAAACGGGACTACCATCCTGAAGGCGGCGGAGTCGATCGGTATTATCATCCCTCATTTCTGTTATCATCCTGAACTCTCCATCGCCGGGAACTGCAGGATGTGTGTTGTCGAGGTCGAGAGGATGCCCAAGCTCCAGACTGCTTGTTCCACTGAGGTTTCGGATGGAATGGTCGTTCACACGACGACTGACCGAGTCGTGAATGCCAGAAGAGCCATCATGGAATTCCTCCTGATCAACCATCCCCTCGATTGCCCCATCTGCGACCAGGCAGGTGAGTGCAGGCTTCAGGATTATTCCGTCAGGTATGGTATGGCCAGCAGCCGCTTTGCAGAAGAGAAGGTCAAAAGTGTCAAGAGGGAAATCTTCGGACCACATGTAATATATGACGGAGAGCGATGCATCAAATGCACGCGGTGCATAAGATTCTGCTATGAGATCACAAAAACCGGGGAACTTGACATGTTCTTTAGGGGGGACCACAGCACTGTGGGGATCTTTCCAGAAAGAGATCTCAAGAACGATTATTCAGGGAATGTGGTCGATCTCTGCCCGGTAGGAGCGCTAACCCTCCGGGAGTTTCGCTTCAAGTCAAGAGTGTGGGATCTGAAGAAGGTCAACACGATCTGTCCGGCCTGCGGAAGGGGATGCAACATCATCGCCTGGGTCAAGGACAACAGAATCTTCCGATTGACCCCTCGCTTCAATCCTCATGTCAACCGTAGCTGGATGTGCGATCATGGAAGACTGAGCCACGAGTTCCTGTACAGAAGCGAGAGGCTCGTTTCACCAGAGATCATGAATGCCGAACGAAGGAGACTCAACTGGAAGGAAGCTTTTGATTGTGTAACAGATGCTCTGAAAAGCATTCTGCAGAATCATGGAAGCGGCTCCATCCACCTTGTTGTCTTCCCGTTCATCACGAACGAAGATGCATTTCTCATCCTTAAGGTTTTGAAAGATGTCTTTCCCAAATCCACCGTTTCAATTCCGATTATTGAGATAGGAGAAGACGATTCGCTACTCATCAGGAAGGACAGGACACCAAACAGGAGAGGAGTGGAAGAAATATTCAGGGAAGTGTCTTCGAGAATTATCAGTGTGGATGATGCGGCAAAACGGGTGAAGGAGGGGATGATAAAAAGCCTCGTAGTTCTGGGCGAGGGATTAACCGGTGCCAATGACTGTAACATTCTTGCAGATACCCCCATCTCCCCTCTAGAATTCTCCCTCTTCATCGGAAGCTTCAAGCCCTGGAATGCAAACGACTTTAGTGCCATGCTTCCAGCATCCACATGGGCAGAATTGGATGGCACCTTCACCAATTTTGAAGGATTTGTTCAGAGAATATTCCCCTCTGTTCTCTCCTCTTGTGAGAGCAGGCCGTTATGGAAGATCGTGCAGGAGCTGGGATCCAGAATAGGGACAAGATGCGCTTTCAGGTCGGCATCTTCCGTTTTTGAGAAACTGGCGGAGGAGCATCAATCTTATCGAGAACTGAGATACTTTTCATTGACGGATGAAAGCAGGATAAAAAAGTAGAAAGGCGAAGAAGCACATTATGCCGGGATTTCTGACAGGATGGACATCAGAAGAATTCATGGTTCATATGGTCGCCACGCTCGTCAAGATCGGGGTCGTCTTTGCTTGCCTGATGACCGGTCTTGCCCTGATGACATGGGTAGAGAGAAGGGTCAGCGGCTGGATCCAGGACAGGCTGGGGCCAAACAGAGTCGGTCCATTTGGTCTTCTCCAGCCTCTGGCAGATGGAGTTAAATTCTTTCTCAAGAAAGATATCGTTCCGGACCATGTTTACAAGCCCATCTATATCCTGGCACCGGGCATTTCTCTCTTCATCGCCTTGCTAGCCTTTACGGTCATACCGTTTGGAAGCGAGCTGACCGTATTCGCTTGTAAGATCCCGTTGGTGATTGCCAACATAAACATAGGGATACTGTTCATCATCGGGATGTCGTCTCTGGGGGTTTACGGGATTGTCATGGCGGGCTGGTCCTCCAATAACAAGTATTCACTCATGGGAGGCTTGCGCTCTTCTGCCCAGATGATCAGCTACGAGCTCTCGCTAGCTATATCGATCGTGGGCGTCCTTATGATCTCTGGCACTCTCAGGTTGACGGAGATCGTGGAGAGGCAGGCGGGGGGATTCTGGCATTGGAACATCTTCATGGGGGGATGGCAGATACTCGGCTTCATAATCTTTCTGGTGGCCATGTTCGCCGAGACGAACAGGCTCCCATTCGATCTTCCAGAGGCGGAATCAGAGCTTGTTGCCGGATACCACACGGAATACAGCAGCATGAAGTTTGCCATGTTCTTCATGGCGGAGTACATTAATATGATCACGGCTTCGGCCCTCATAGTTACGTTCTTCCTCGGAGGCTGGCAGCTCCCATTTGACATGGGGTTGTCGGGAAATCTCCTTGCCCTGGCCCAGATGATAGTATTCGCCACGAAGGTTTCCTTTTTTCTCTTCCTCTATGTCTGGGTCAGATGGACGCTCCCGAGATTTCGCTATGACCAGTTGATGCGATTGGGGTGGAAAGTTCTCTTTCCCCTCTCGCTCTTGAATATCATTATCGCAGGCTTACTCGTCGCATTTGATCTTGTTTAAAATGGTATGGAAATAATGATTTTTGCAATCACGGCAGCAGTGGCTATCCTGTCGGCCATCATTGTGGTCACGCACAGGAATCCCGTGGTCTGTGCGCTCTCGCTTGTCGTAAATCTCTGCTGTATCGCTGTCTTCTATCTCCTTTTGAACGCCATGTTCCTGGCAGCCATTCAGGTCATCGTCTACGCCGGTGCCATCATGGTTCTAATCCTCTTCGTCATCATGCTCCTCAACCTCCCGCAGATGGAGCGCCGGAGAGAACCCGCAGGCCTTCTGCAGAGCATCCTTGGTGGTTTGCTGGGCGTTCTATTTCTTTATGCCATAGGAAGAGCCCTTTCTGGATACAGCAGGGGATTCGAAGCAATGCCGATAAGAGAAGGTTTCGGCTGGACGGAGTCCGTGGGAAGACTCCTCTTCACAAACTACTTCTATCCCTTTGAAGTAATTTCGCTACTGCTGATCGCGGCGATGATCGGTGCCATCATTCTGGCAAAGAGAAAGATTTGAACTTGGAAATAGCTCACTATTATCTTCTGGTCAGTGCCATCATATTCACCATTGGCGTACTCGGTGTCCTTCTGAGGAGGAGCGCAATCATAATCCTCATGTCCATCGAGCTGATGCTCAATGCCGTCAATCTGGCCTTCGTAACCTTCTCCAGGATCAATCACTCCCTTGATGGACAGATCTTCGTCTTTTTCATTATGACGGTAGCCGCCGCGGAAGCCGTCGTGGGACTGGCCATCGTCATTGCCATTTTCAGGAAGAAAGTTTCGACGGACGTTGACGAAATCAATCTGATGAAGTGGTAGACAGATGCTGAAGTTTGCATATTTGATAATCCTGTTTCCATTCATAGGGTTCCTGATCAACGGGCTCTTGGGGAGGAGGCAGATACCGAAGAGATGGGTGGGGTACATAGCGTGCGGGGCGGTATTTCTGTCGTTTCTGTTATCTGTCTGGATTTTCGTGGAGCTGAACGGGGATATAGGGAAGTATGAGGGGATGCCAGGGGTGAGGGTGAGCGAGGGGGGGAGGAGTGTGGAGGTGGAGGCATACGAATGGGTGCCGTCGATGAAGGTGATGGGGGGAGAGAGAAGCCTGCGTATCGGGATGAACTTGCAGATAGACCCGCTGTCGAGCGTGATGGTGATAGTTGTGAGTCTTGTTGGGTTTCTGATCCATGTATATTCAATCGGATACATGTGGGAGGAGGGAGGGTACTACAGGTATTTTGCCTTTTTGAATCTGTTCATGGGGATGATGCTGACGCTTGTATTAGCGGGGAACTTTGCGATGATGTTCATCGGGTGGGAGGGTGTGGGGTTATGCTCCTATCTGCTGATCGGATTTTTCTTTGAGAAGGAGTGGTGTGCTGATGCAGGGAGGAAGGCTTTCATCGTGAACCGGATCGGGGACTTTGGATTCATGATTGGGCTGCTGCTGATCGTCGTAGTCTTCGGGACGCTGGACATAAGCGATGTTATGGGGATGATAGGCAGTGGAGAAGCCGGAGGGATAGAGATCACGCTGATAGGGATACTGCTCTTCATCGGAGCCATAGGGAAGTCTGCGCAGATACCGCTGTATGTATGGTTACCTGATGCGATGGCTGGGCCTACGCCTGTATCGGCGTTGATCCATGCGGCTACGATGGTGACGGCAGGGGTCTACATGGTGTCACGGTGTGCGGTGCTGTACGTGCATGCACCTGCAGCACTCACTATAGTGGCGGTGATAGGGGGGCTGACGGCCATCTATGCGGCAAGCATAGGGCTTATGCAGAACGACATCAAGAAGGTGCTGGCATATTCGACCGTGTCGCAGCTTGGATACATGTTTCTGGGGGCAGGAGTAGCGGCCTTTGGGGCAGCGATCTTCCATCTAATGACGCATGCCTTCTTCAAGGCATTGCTGTTTCTTGGCTCAGGGAGCGTAATCCACGGGAGGAAAGGGGAGCAGGACATCAGGAAGATGGGAGGGCTGAAGAGGCATATGCCGGTGACGCACGTGACGTTTCTATTAGGGGCGCTGGCCATCGCTGGGATACCTGGATTTTCTGGATTTTTCAGCAAGGAGGAGATACTGTTCAGGACTTATGTAAGCAACAAGGTGCTGTGGCTGGTTGGTTTGGCAGCGGCAGGGATGACGGCGTTCTACATGATGAGGCTTGTATATCTGACGTTTTACGGTAAGGCGAGGTTCGACGAGGAGGAGCAGCATGTTCACGAAGCTCCGAGGGTGATGACGTATCCACTGGTGATCCTTGCAATCTTCAGCGTGATAGTGGGGTATGTAGGGATACCTAAGGTTCTAAGTCCTGGTAAAGACATCAACTATTTCGAGCATTACCTTGAGCCATCATTTGAGGCTCATGAAGTGGCAGCAGGGATGGGCGGAGAAAAGATTCATGAAGGAGAGGATGAGGTGAGCGCAGGTGTTGAGTTAATGTTGATGGTGGTGGCGGTTATCATCGCCATCGTGGGGATATACATTGCATGGGAGATGTATCTCAAAAGGCCGGGGCTTCCTGGGAGGGTAGCCGGGAGATTCATGTCTTTGTACAGGCTCATCTCCAACAAGTACTGGGTGGACGAACTTTACGATGCAGTGATTGTGCAGCCCTACTACTTCCTCTGCAGGAGGAGTTTTGACTTCGACACCTGGGTCATCGACGGAACCGTAAACGGTGTGAGGCATCTGACCGTCGGCTTGAGCCATCTATCCAGCTTCAACGACAAGTGGGTTGTAGATGGAATGGTCAATATCCTCGGATACGGAATCAAAGGATCTTCTTGGGTATTCCGGAAGGTGCAGACTGGACTTGTTCAGAGCTATGCGACGGTCATCATCCTGGGAACTTTCATCCTGCTCAGCATCTTCCTCATATTTATTTAGATGGCTTGAAAAGGAGCATGAGAAATGACTGAATTCCTAACGAAGATTCACATACTGTCCATCGTGACATTCCTTCCTCTTGCGGGAGCGATCATCCAGCTCTTCTTCCCGAGGGATTGGAAGAACTTCCACATGAAGTTCGCCACCCTTGTGGCATTTCTTGGTTTTCTTATCTCCCTTCCGCTCTGGTTCGTCTATGATGCAGGAAACGGGGGATTTCAGTTCGTGGAGGACCACGCATGGATCCAGACCATCGGAGCCAGGTACATACTCGGGATCGACGGCATATCCCTTCTGCTTCTCCTCCTGACAACACTCCTTGGTTTCATCTCAATTCTCTCCTCCTGGACTGCCATCACAGAAAGGGTCAAAGAGTACTACATCTTCATGTTGATTCTTCAGACCGGAATGCTCGGCGTCTTTGTTTCACTCGACTTCTTCCTCTTCTACATATTCTGGGAAGTGATGCTTGTCCCCATGTATTTCCTCATCGGAGTCTGGGGAGGGCCAAGGAAGCTCTATGCAGCCATCAAGTTCTTCCTTTACACGCTGCTCGGTTCTGTGATCATGCTTCTTGGAATTCTTGCACTCTACTTTTACAATGGGGCTGTTACGGGAACATACACCTTTGACATACGGCTTCTGCATCAGCTCGGGCCGATGTCAGCGGAATGGTATGCGCTGCAGTTCTGGGTCTTCCTTGCCTTCTTCGTCGGCTTTGCCATCAAAGTTCCTCTCTTCCCGTTCCACACTTGGTTGCCAGATGCGCACGTAGAGGCTCCAACGGCTGGTTCAGTCATCCTTGCCGGCATTCTCCTGAAAATGGGGACGTATGGCTTTGTCCGCTTCTCCCTTCCCATCATGCCTCTGGCCACGCAGAGGCTCATGCCCTTCCTGATGACAATATGCATCATCGGCGTCATCTACGGAGCGATGGTAGCCATGGTCCAGAAGGACTGGAAGAAGCTCGTGGCTTACTCCTCAGTGAGCCATCTAGGCTTCACCATGGTGGGAGTCTTCGCCCTCAACTGGCATGGGATATCGGGCGGAGTCATCCAGATGATCAATCACGGGCTATCCACAGGTGCCCTCTTTTTGATCGTCGGTCTGATCTACGAGAGACGGCACACCAGGATGATCTCGGATTTTGGCGGTCTCTCGAAGGTCATTCCCCTCTTTGCCACTTATTTCATGATCATCATGCTATCCTCCATCGGACTTCCGGCGCTCAATGGTTTCATAGGAGAGTTCACGATACTCGTTGGAGCTTTCCAGCTTCCCCAGAAGCACTGGGCCATCCTGGCA
Source organism: Acidobacteriota bacterium (assembly GCA_040752675.1). Lineage (NCBI taxonomy): Bacteria > Pseudomonadati > Acidobacteriota > Acidobacteriota bacterium. Next base: position 9,787 of record JBFMGF010000004.1, on the reverse strand, counting down.
GCCACAGGGATCGTCCTCGGAGCCGCCTACATGCTCTGGCTCTATCAGAGGACGATGTTCGGAAAACTCGATAAGCCTGAAAACGAGAAACTCTTGGATCTGAACTTCAGAGAAGTGATGACCCTGCTTCCCATCGTCATACTCTGTTTCTGGATAGGCATATATCCCAGGCCATTCTTTAACATTCTCGACAAGCCTGTGGACAAGCTCGTCCATCAGGTTGAGATGAGGTACGACTATGCAAAGGAGGAGAGTTACGCAAAAACTCTCTCTTCTAACTGCACTTCGAATCAACTGGAATCCAGGGAACTCTCGCGCCATGAGCCTGTCCGGAATGGACTGAGCCAAAACATAATGGACAGTGATAAGGAGAATCATCCGATGTGCGTGGAGGAAGGGGAGATCTGATGACCCTGAGCGTTTCTGAAATCATACGAGGAATGCACTGGATCAAACCGGAGATCCTCCTGTCCTTTTTTGGATTTGTTATGCTCATCCTGACTGCTCTATTCCCGAGAGACTGGCGGAAGGGGATAGGATTTCTCTCGCTGATCAGCATCCTTATCGTTCTGATTCTCATCCCGACCTATATCGGATTCAAGGGGAAGGAAGATGGAAAAGTGATCTCGGGAGAAGCACAGGGAGCGTTTCCCGATATCCACGGAAGACCGGGTTTCGTCGTGGATGGGTTTTCAGTATTTTTCAAGATCGTTATCCTTCTCTCCTCCGCTCTCGCGATACTCCTCTCCTTTAAGTATCTGGACTACGAACGGATCCAGGAGGGTGAATACTATGCCCTCATCATCTTCGCCGCAGTGGGGATGATGTTCATGGCTTCGGCTCTTGACTTCGCTTTGATCTACGTTGGACTCGAACTCATGGCGCTCTCGGTTTACATCCTGGTCGGGTTCATCAAATGGAACAGGAAATCAAACGAGGCGGCGTTGAAATACTTCCTTCTCGGAGCCTTTTCTTCCGGAATACTCCTCTATGGTATCTCTCTCGTTTATGGCGTATGCGGCACGACGAATCTTAATGGGATACGGATCGCCATCGAGAACGGGGTCGAGAATTATCTCATCCTTGAGACCGGGATGATTTTCATACTTGTCGGGATGGCATTCAAGATCGCTGCCGTTCCCTTTCACATGTGGACCCCCGACGCCTATGAAGGGGCGCCGACGAGCATCACGGCCTTCATTTCGACCGGTCCCAAAGCAGCCGCCTTCGCAATCCTTCTGAGGGTCTTCATCGAAGGATTCGTCCATCTACAGGAGGACTGGACGCTCCTCTTTGCTCTGATAGCTTTTGCCAGCATGACGCTGGGCAACATTACCGCCATCTCTCAGGATAACGTCAAGAGGATGCTTGCCTATTCGAGCATTGCCCACGCCGGATACGCCCTCATGGGGGTGGTTGCCTTCGGTGCCGCATTCGGCGACTGGGAAACCAAGAAATTCGGGCTCATTTCAGTCATCCTGTACACGCTTATCTACACTTTTATGAACATAGGGGCCTTTGGCTTTGTGGTCCTTCTCAGGAGAACTCAGCAGGTGGGTGACAGACTGGAAGACTTTTCAGGACTTGCCAGAAGGAACGGACTTGCAGCCTTCGTCATGCTTATCTTCATGCTCTCACTTGCTGGCATCCCCTCCACTGCAGGATTCATCGGGAAGTGGTGGCTCTTCGGTGCTGCGATCAAAGCCAACTACACCTGGCTGGCCATAGCGGCAGTCATCAACAGCGCCATATCCCTTTACTATTACATGAGGGTCGTCGTAACAATGTACATGGGCCAGCCCAGAGAAGAAGAAAAGTTTGTATTCCCTCCAGGCGTTACGTCTGCCCTTGCCATATCGGTCTTTTTCATCTTCCTGATCGGGCTCTACCCCGGCCCCTTCATTGATTTTGCAAGGTTCGCGCTTCTCCCCATTGCTTTCCGCTAACCTTTTGCGTTCTCAGGCTGATGATTCTTAGAACTCAGCTTGTTGGACAATCCGATTGTGCGATCCGCCAGGTCTGTGAGGCAAAGGCAGAATATTTCCATCATCCGGGAAATGTGATAATCTTCAGTTTGCCTGATATTTATTGCCTAAAGGGATGAGCGTGATTGATCCCTGGAAGCAGGGTCGGCGGGGATGGAAAGAAAAGATGAAGATAAAAAGCGCGCAGATCTGCCGGGAGTGTGGCGAAGCGCAGGCCCATATCTGGGGATAGGCTGGTTCTTCGTCATTTCCATTCTGGGAGGGCTCTTCCTGGGAAAGTGGCTCGATAAGAAGTTCTATACGGAGCCCTGGTTGATGCTGGCAGGGATTGCTCTGGGACTCTTTCTTGGATTCTACAACCTTATCAAAGTAGTGCTCCATGAAGGGAAAAAGTAGTATCGCTAAGAATTTCCTGCTGACTTCTCTTGTTCTGCTTCTTCTGTCCTGGATCCTCTTCCTCTATCCATTCTGGAATACTGCGGAAGCCGGACTCCTGTCGGGATTGTTCATAGGCTCACTTTCAAACTTTGCCATTGCTCTTGGTTTCTTCTCTGCCGTCATCTGGTCGTTTGATAGGCCCCAAGGGACCTTCCTTGCAACTCTTTTTGTCGGAATGCTTGTCAAGATGATAATTCTAGCCCTGATCCTCGTCTCTCTCATCCTGACTTTCCATACGAATCGTGCATGGCTTATCTCTTCTTTTATGCTATATTATTTCGCATTTCAAATTCTTGAAGTTATCTTCTTCGTAAGATACGCTGGTAGTTTGCGGGGAAAGAAATGATCTTAAAACTTGTCGAGGAACATGCGAGTGAAGCCGCAGAGCATGCCGTTGAAGCCGTGCATGGAGCGAAAGCTGCCGGTGCCGCCTCTCACGGTGGGAGCGGCGTGGCAGAGATTCTGGAGCATCATATCCTCAACTCTAATACGATAGAGGTGCCCTTCATTGGAGAGGTGCATCTCCCTCACATCGAACTCTTCGGGATAGACATCTCCATCACCAAGCATGTCGTGATGATGTGGATCTCCTCGCTCGTCCTGATCATACTTTTTGCGGTGGCCTTCCGGAGGAAGAGCGCAACCCCAAAGGGTCTTGCCGCAATGCTGGAGATGATGGTCCAGTTCGTCCGCGATGAGATCGCAATCAAGAACATAGGCGAGGAAGGGAGGAGATACACATCCTACCTTTTGACCACCTTCTTCTTCATCCTGGCCTGCAATCTTCTTGGCCTGATCCCATACGGGGCCACAGCAACCGCGAATATCGGTGTGACGACAGCGCTTGCGGGCATGTCCTTCATCATGATCCAGGTATCGGGAATGATCAAGCATGGTCCGATAAAGCATTTCAAGAACCTCATCCCCCATGGAATTAATCCGTTTCTTCTTCCGATCATGATCCCGGTAGAGATCATGGGGATGTTTACGAAGCCCTTCGCCCTTTGCATCCGACTCTTTGCCAATATGACTGCGGGCCACATTGTCATCCTCTGCCTGCTCAGCCTCATCTTCGTCCTGAAGACTCTCATCGTGGCACCGGCGAGCGTCGCTTTTGCCATTTTCATATATTTTCTGGAGTTGCTCGTTGCCATCATTCAAGCTTACATATTCACGATGCTGACATCGCTCTTCATCGGGATGTCGGTTCATCCGCATCATTAGGGGAATCATGCGAAATCATCTTCTCAAAGGAGGATTTGAATGGAAGCATTAGGATTATTTAAAGCGTTGGCCTATCTTGCGGCAGGTTTGGGAGCCGGGCTGGGAGTCGTTGGTGCTGGATACGGGATTGGTCGATTGGCCGCTTCCGCCATGGATGGGATTGCCAGGCAGCCCCAGGTGGCGGGAGACATCAGGACATCGATGATCATTGCCGCGGCCCTTATAGAAGGAATCGCCTTTTTCGCCGAGGTTGTCTGCATCCTTCTCGTTTTGATGAAGTGAGGGTATGACGGATGGAGAAACTGATTACTCCCGACATCGGTGTCATCTTCTGGACGATCGTCACGTTCCTCGTCGTCCTTTTGTTCCTGCGCCTGTTTTTCTGGAAACCGATCCTCAACATCATCGATGAGCGGGAGAAAACGATCAAGGAAAGTATCGATCAAGCAGATCGCGCGCGCGATGAAGCGGAGAGGCTGCTTACAGAACAGCAAGCGGCGCTTGAAAAGGTGAAGAGGGAAACGACTGAAATGCTCGACGATGGCAGGAGAGAGGCAGAGAGAGTTAAAGCGGAGCTCATAGAGCAGGCCAAGAGGTCGCAGGAGGAAATCATCGAGCAGGGAAAGAAAAAGATCGAGCAGGAAGCAAGGCTGGCCATGCAGGGGATCAAGGAGAAAGTCGTCGATCTTGCCATCACGGCGGCAGGCCGCCTCATCGAGGTCTCCCTCGATGAGAAGGGTAAGAGGAAGCTCGTGGAGGATTATCTGGAGGAGCTCTCCAGAAAGAAACACTGAGAACCTTCCCGGAAGATTCATGTTATGATAGAACCCGGCGAAAGCCGGGTTTTTATTTCAGCAATCGATGCGGACCGGTCAGTCCTCCTCGCTATAGCTGGAAGGATATGGAGTGCAAGCGTTGGGTAAAGTGAAAACATTCAGGCTGACATTTCCTTCCCAGAAAAAATCCTGCAATCTTCATATTGGACGTGGGCTCCTGAAAAGGGTTCCCGGGGTTCTTGCCGGCATGGAGCTCGCGGAGGTGTATCTCCTCCTTACAGATAGAAGAGTGGGGAAGCTTTATGGGAACGCTCTGTTCAATTCGCTCAAAAAGAGAGGGATCTCCTGCAGGAAGCTGGCTGTGCCGCCGGGTGAGGGGAGCAAGAGCAGAGAGATTAAAGAGTTAGTCGAGGACCGGATGATCGAGGATCGATTCGGAAGGGATTCGGCGCTGCTCGCTCTTGGAGGGGGTGTCGTGGGAGATCTGGGAGGGTTCGTGGCTTCCACCTATATGCGCGGCATCCCGTACGTACAAATTCCGACAACATTACTATCGATGGTGGACAGTTCCGTCGGTGGCAAGACGGCAATCAACCATCCTTCCGGTAAGAATCTGATCGGCTCTTTCCACCAGCCTGAGGCCATTCTCATGGATGTCGACACGCTGCTCACACTCCCGAAAAGAGAGTTCCGCTGTGGGCTGGCAGAAGCAATCAAGTATGGAGTTGCTCTCGATGAATCGTTGTTCGATCTGATTGAAGAGAATGCAGATGCCATTGTGTGTATTGACTTGGACCTTGTTGAGAGGATAGTATCCAGGTGTGCCCGGCTAAAAGGAGAGGTCGTTCAGAAAGACGAGAAAGAAAAGGGTCTTAGAAAGATCCTTAACTTCGGTCATACAGTTGCTCACAGCCTGGAGCTCCTTTCCTCATACAGGATTCGCCACGGGGAAGCTGTATCAATCGGGATGCTCGTCGAAGGAGAGATCTCCAGAAGGATGGGACTTTTGAATGACTGTTCGCTACAAAGGGTCCGCGACCTCCTCCGATCATTCTCTTTACCGGTAAGCGTGCCTGCGGCATTCTCCACTCGTGACCTCATCGAAATCTCCAGACGGGACAAGAAGATCAGGAGAGGAAGGATTGAGTGTGTCCTCATCGGAGGGATCGGAAAGCCAGCGGATCGCCGGAAGATAACTTTCCCTGTCGATGAGATGCTTATTCTAGAAGCCCTTAAAGCTTGTTCTTAGTTTTATGATGCAGTCGATCTGCACCATATCAATTCTTTGTTGATAATTTCAGGGTTTATGTCTATCATTTCAGCCTTGAGACCTTTTGTTTCTCCCTCGTGGGAGGGTGGAGATGGAAACAAGAATCGTTAAAGAAAAAAACATCACTTCGGTTAAATATTGCGGCCACATCCTCGTCATCGACGATGATCACTCCCTGCTTGGTATGATCAGAGACGTCCTCTCTTCGGATGGCCACGTCGTCGAAACGGCGGATAATGTCTCCGATGCGTTGAGGAAGATCCAGGAAAGCCTTTACGACGTCTTTTTGATCGATCTGGTAATGCCCGAGATGGACGGCATCTCTCTAATGAAGGAAGCGATGAAGGTTCAACCTGAGTCGGAGCTCATCATCATGACGGGGTTCGCCGATATCGAGAGCGCTGTAAGGGCCATAAAGGAAGGAGCATACAATTACATCACGAAGCCTTTCCAGATTGAAAAGCTACTCATCGATATCCAGAAGACGCTCGAGAAGAAGTATCTTCAGGAAAACATCGACACGCTCAAGAGACAGCTCGATGGGGAGATGCGCTTCGGAGAGATGATAGGTTCCTCGCCAGCAATGCTTCGTGTCTTCCATCTGATCAGACAGGTAGCGCTGACTGATTGCACAGTTCTGATTTTTGGAGAATCGGGGACCGGGAAGGAACTCGTTGCAGGTGAAATCCATAACAGATCTCCGAGGAAAAATGGACCGTTCATAGCCGTGAGTTGTGGTTCGCTTCCTCCATCCCTCCTTGAAAGCGAGCTCTTCGGACATGTCAGAGGAGCCTTCACGGGGGCCTCCAGCACGAAGATAGGGCTCTTCGAAGCCGCCGATGGAGGAACAATCTTTCTCGATGAAGTCGGAACGGCCAACAAGCAGACCCAGGTCGGTCTCCTCAGGGTTCTGCAGAACAGGGAGATCAGGAAGATAGGAAGCACGGTCAACAAGAAGATCAACGTCAGGGTCATCGCTGCGACCAATCTTGATCTCAAGAGGGCGATCGAGTGCGGAGAGTTCCGCGAGGATCTCTACTACCGGCTCAGCTCGGTCTCCATTAATCTGCCACCTTTAAGAAAAAGAGTTGAGGACATCATTCCTCTGGCAAATAAATTCATCTCTCAATATTGCAGGAAGCATGGAAGGAGCGCGAAAACTCTCTCTCCAAAGGCCATGGAATTCCTGACCTGTTACCACTGGCCTGGAAATATCCGGGAGCTGGAAAATGTCATAGAAAATGCCGTGATAGTCTCGGAAAGGGAAATCATCCGGCCGAAAGATCTGCCTTCTGATGTCGCTTCAGAGGAAGATGCCGGAGCTATCAAGGATGTATTAACTCTCCAACAGGCTGAAGAGAAACACATAAGAGATGCTCTCATGCTTTCCGGTGGAAATAAGCTCAAAGCCTCGAAGATGCTAAACATTCCTAGAGCCACGCTTTACAGAAAGATGCAGAGGTTCAAGATCGATTGAAATCGCCATTTTTCATGCCTCCCTATAGCATTCTCATATTGATACAAAGTTTCGCATTGCAAACAACCCTTTTGTTATTAGCAAATTGTAAGGATCAATCATTTTCTCTAAACCCCTCAAACAGTAATTTATTCTCATTTTTAGACATTATCTTGCAACCAGCCTAAAAACGACAGATTCTTAATAGCCTCCTAATTCATTAAAAATAAAAAAGATATAAATTTTTTGCCCAAAATTTTTCTCTGGCATCGCCATTGCCTTATATCAGCAAAGTTTAGGAGGCAGAAGGAACGATGGATCTACTCGAATCAGGCAGCAATCGAAGAAAAGGTCAGGTTTTCCTCTTCATGAACAACGGAAACCATCATAATGTGGAGATATTTCATGAAGTCTGCAATAGCCTCGACCTGGAGCTAGTCTCCATCAAGGGGAGGATCGGAGAGAAAAGCGTATTTTCGGCTATCACCCATAGGCCGATCGCGGCCATCGTCATCCAGAGGAAAAATCCAGGCGAGAATCTCAATATCATCTCCGAGATCAAAGTGAACCTGAAAAAACTTCCCATCATCTTTTATGTGACGAAATATTCGGAGAACCTGGAAAATCTGATACGCAGGGTAGGAGTACACTATTTTCTCCTGAAAGATTTTGAAAAAGAGGAGCTATGTCTCGTTCTCGACATGCTTTCGGAAAGCGAGAAAAGCGATATCAATTGATCTGATAGACAGGAATGAGCTTAATCTGTTTTAAGTGAGGAGGGCTCATGAAGAGAAGAGGAGCCGGTAGGTTGCAGGGAAGAAGATATTTGACTACCAGAAAGAATCTCGATGGAAAAGCCGATGCTATTTTTACATCCAGACCGGAGATCAGGAACGGAAGGATCGAAAATACCGGCGATGTGTGGGTAATCATGAACAGCGCGGGAGAGGAGCTGGAAGATTTCTTCAGGGAAGGGATCGAATTGTGGGAGGATGAGTTGTGTGAGATTCCCATTAAGAGCGATCCGAAGCCGGTCATGTGCCTTGGGATAAAGGGGAAGGCAACGGTCATCATGGGAGAGGCTAAGGGAAACGCAGATTATCTGCTTTCAAAGATCATTTCAGGGAGCTTTCGTGGTTTGGAAGGAAAGATAGGAAAAAGTTGATTTTGAAGAAATTTTGGAAGGATAGGGGAAACAAAATGGCGCAAAAAGAAAGCATGGCAGTGGTGGATGAGAGACTTCAAACGGTCACCGCAGAGGATCTGATGAGGCAGATCATGAGAATCGTAGAGGAGACGGTGAGGGATTGCAGCAATGGTCAGTGCGTGACGGTCGATTACCTGGGCCAGTCTCTGGAAGCTCATGAGCTTGATCTGAGAAAGTTCATCCTCAAGATCAGCGGGTATGTTACGTTAAACTGAACGGCCGGGGGGCAGATGAAATGTTGAATCAGCGACATCCAGAGAATCTTCTACCCATCGGGAATGATGGCACGGGCAACGTCAGCCGGAAGATCAGAGAAGAATATGAGAACCTGCTGAGACAGTTCGTCTTCATCAATAGGTTAATCTCAGTTCTTTTATCTTCTTCCGATGTGGATGAGATGCTGGAAAAAATAGTTTCGGGTATTCATCAGACTCTGAGCATCGAACGCGTCGGGTTCCTCTGTCTTCGTCAGGGAGAAGATCTCCTCCAGGGCCAATTCGCTTCTGGAATAGAGGCTGAAAGCCGGGAGAGGCTCCAGATCCCGATCCATGAATGCAGCTGGATCCTTCTCAATGCTGCCAGGCACAAGAGTTCTTTCTTTTCACGCGTCGAATCCGCCGCCTTGAAGAGACTGCTCTATCGTTCCCTCGGTGAGGAAGAAAGAGATTCTCTCTTCTTCCCGATCTTTTCCTACCGCGGGGAGGGTTGCCTTCTGAATCGGAGCGAGGCCTTCCTGAAGATCTCTCATGAGTTTTCCAGGAATGGTGCGCACAGAGGAAAGAAGGAAGACTACGCCATCGGGGAAGAATGCTTGACCTGCAAATATTTTCCGTTGCTGGGAATCCTATGGATGGATAACAGGTCCAGTGGGCATCCCTTCCACCATGAACTTATCACTCTATACACGCTCCTCCTGAACATGGACATCGCTGCTGAGAACAGGATCCTCATGCGTGAGCTGAAGGAAGTCTCCATAAAGGATGGGCTGACTGGAGCTTTCAACAAGAGCTACCTTATTTCCATTTTGGAAAAGGAAGTGGAGAGGGCTTCCAGGCAGGGAAACAGCCTGTCCATTGCCATGATGGATCTGGATGATTTCAAGAGGATCAATGACAGCTACGGACATCAGTTCGGGGATAAATGCCTGCAGATATTCGCGACGTTTGTTCAAAACTCCATAAGAAAGATGGATTATTTCTGCAGGTTTGGAGGCGATGAGTTCGTCATAGTTCTGCCGGGAGCTTCTGCCGATCAGTCTGCCAACGTTGTCAACAGGCTGGTGGAGAGATTGAAAAATGAACGGGTCAGCATCGGGGGAACTTCGTTGACCATGCAGATCAGCACAGGGATCGCCACATATCCGGACATGGCAAAGAATGCAGAAGAGATTCTGAATTGTTCGGACAGGGCTCTCTACGATGCCAAGAAACG
>JBFMGF010000003.1 GCA_040752675.1 Acidobacteriota bacterium | reverse complement strand
TTTCTCGTAGGTTATTGAAAAGATGGTGCCGGAGGTCGGAGTCGAACCGACATGGACTCGAAAGCCCGCGGGATTTTGAGTCCCGTGTGTCTACCAGTTTCACCACTCCGGCTTGCTCGTTAGTTTATTATATGGAAGAGTGGTTTTTCAAGAGAAGGGATTCCCTGAAGAAGGACTATGCCATGGAGAGCATATCTTTATGGTTTGCATAATGAGTGTGCGATGCTGAGAAGATTCTGAAAGTTGAATGGCTTGCTGATGTAAAGATTCCCGGTTTCCCTGAAGAAATCTCTTACATTCTGGGTTAGCGTGTCGCCGGTCGAGAAGACGATCCGGGATGCTGCATCCGGCTTTTCATTCTTGATCCAGCTATATATATCTTGCCCGCTAATCCCTGGCATCTTAAGATCGCAGATGATCACGTCATAATCTTTCCGGAGGATCTTTTCGATGGCCGTCTCCCCACTTGTTGCAGTTTCGACGTTGTAGCCATGATCCGAGAAGAATTCGAAGAGGAGATCAATAATCATCTGCTCGTCATCAATGACGAGGATATCCAGTTCACTTGCCGGTTGCTGTGCGGCCTTCCTCTCCTCAAGCGGCTTCTCCACGGCCTTTCTGTCTTCTATGATGGGTAGTTCGATGATAAAAGTTGCTCCCTGCCCTTCTCCGCTATCGGCGCGGATGGTCCCTCCATGCTCTCTCACAATCCCGTAACAGAGGCTCAGTCCCAGGCCGGTCCCCTTTCCCGGAGGCTTTGTCGTGAAGAAGGGGTCGAATACCTTCTTGATGTTCTCCTTGCTGATTCCAGGTCCAGTGTCTTTGAAGGTGATCCTTATGCTTCTTCCAGTCACTTCGGTCTTTATCGTGAGCGAGCCGCCTTGTTCGGTCATAGCCTGCTGGGCATTGTTAATGATGTTCAAAAAAACCTGCTGGAGCTGATTGTAATCGGCCATGGTCTTCGTGAGATTATCGTCGAGTTCCTTCACAATTGTGATGTTATCCACCTTCAACTGGTAGGATATCAGATCGAGAACGCTTTCGATGATTCCGTTGATGCCGACATGCCTCTTCTCAGGTTTTTGCTTTCTGGCGAAAGCCAGAAGGTTCTGGACAATCTTAGCGCAGCGCATGGCTTCGTCGCTAATCCTGATCAGTTTTGACTTAACCTTACTGTCGACTTTCTGACCCAGCAAAAGCTGAGAGAATCCAAGGACTGATGTCAGGGGGTTGTTTATCTCATGGGCTACACCAGCCACCATCTCCCCGATGGCGGAAAGCTTTTCTGTCTGGACCAGGCGGCTCTGGGTCTCCTTTAAATTCTCGAAGGCGAGTTTCAGTTCCCGATAGAGCCTTGCGTTCTCCAACGCGATAGCAGCGAAGTTGGCGAAAGAAAGGAGCAACGTAACATTCTTCCTGTCAAAGCCATTGAGCTCCGAGCTGTAAGCGGCAAGGACGCCGAAAGTCGTCCCCTTGGAGATGAGGGGAATCGATACATGGGAACGTATCCCTCTCTTCAACGCTTCCTCCTTCCAGGGTGCGAAGGTTGGATCTTTTTCGCAGTTGCTGATGACGGCGGGGAGTTTGCTGCGTGCCGCTCTTCCTCCTGGGCCTAGCCCCAGGGGAGATTCCGGATCATCGGTGAACTCGACGATAGAGGCATATCCTTCATCGTCGCCCGCGATGGCGACCGGTCTGAAATAATATCCCTCCTTGGTTGAGACGAAGGCAAACTTGGCATGGGAAAGTTGCTTGGCATAATTGGCGATGCTTCTCAGTACCTCCTGGTAGTCGAGGCGCGACGTCAGAGCTTGTCCAATGAGCTGGATGGCTTCTGCCTGTTCCCTTCGCTCCGTCGCCTCCTTGAAGAGCCTGGCGTTCTGAATGGCGACGGAAACATAGTTTGCGAAGTTCATGGCAAGCTCTATCTCCGAATGTGTGAAGCGCTTGGGAAACCTCGTCTCCTCGAAGAAGATGATGCCCAGGGGGTTCTCCATGAAGAAGAGAGGGACTGACAGCGAAGATTTAAATCCCAGCCTGTCCATGACCTCGCGGGGAGCTCTCTTCTCCCGTGAGAGATCGTTGATCTCGATGGGTTTCTTTTTCTTGATGGCTTCCTCCGCGGCAGGGAAGAGATTAATCGGGAGCGAGATGGATTTGATCACTTCGTCCGGCAAACCGCAAGCGATCTGCCCGGAGATCAGATCCCTTTCCGGGTCATAGAAGAAGATCGTACAGGAATCTGTTCCTACTAGCTTCGCTGCTTCCTCCACTATGTTCTTCAACATTTTCTCCAGGTCCAGCGAGGAGATCAGAAGGGCGCCTGTATGGAGCAGGGAAGCCATCTGAGCGCTCCTCTCGTGAGCTTCCCTTAGAAGCTTGTAGTTCTCGATGTTCATGGCGATCCGTTCGGCTATCAGGGACAGGAGGTGGCAGTCATGAGCGGAATAAGTTCTCTCCGATCGGCCGGCGATGTTGATGATCCCAATTATTTCGTTTTTCCTTAACATGGGAGTACTGATTATCCACTGGATCCCTTCCTTGACGGCGGCTTCTTTCAGGGGAATCTCTGGGTATTCAGATATCTTGAGAAAGATGGGAGCTTTTTTCGCCACGGAATATTGCGCAGCTCCTTCGTTTCGAGCCGTTGTCGTGATGGCCATGACGAACTCTTCAGAGAGTCCGCGGTGAATCTTGAGCTGGAATCTATTCGAGGCTTCATCCAGAAGGGCAATCGTTGCGATCTCGCAGTTGAGAAGCTCGACGATGAGGTCGATGACCCGATTGAGTATCTTGCCCAGCTCGAACGGCTGGCATGTCAGGCTCCCAATTGCATTGATTGCCTTGAGTTCGCGAATCTCTGATAGAAGTTCTTCTAAATCGGACATGTGCTCCTTTTGAGCTTTAATTAAATTATACAAGAAAATAAATTATAACCTTAAGTTATTTTTAAATTATCTGAAAAAGCAAAAAGTCAATGAGACTCTTCCAATAACCGAGGCGTTGCAGCAAAAATATCATGCATTTCATAATTTCGATGGTATATTTTAATATAGGGTCATTCTCCTGGTATAAAATTATCAGTCGATCTGATACAGTAAATATTTGACACTGAAATACTTAAAAGATACAATAATTTAAAGAAAATGACTAAGGTAACACCAACCAGAAGTTCTACGACAAAGAATCTCGGAAACGCCCTTCAATTTAAAATCGGTGACAAGGTTGTTTACCCAAATCATGGTGTAGGCATCATCGAAGATATTACTCGAAAGAACATCGCTGGCACTGAGAAGATGTTCTACTGCCTGAGAATCCAGTCTACCGATAGCACGGTGATGGTGCCCATCTCCAATATCGAGACAGTTGGGCTCAGGAAGGTCCTCAGCAAGAGGGAAATCAATCGTGTTCTTGAAGTGCTCAAAGAGCGCAAAGTCGACATTGTTGAAGATTGGAAGGGAAGGTATCAGATCAATTCGGATCTGATGCGAAGCGGGGAGATTGATAAGGTGGCCGAGGTTCTGAAGAGCCTCAGCTATCTCAGTCTTCAGAAGAGCCTATCATATCGGGAGAGGAAGATGCTCGATAAGGCAAAGTTCTTGATCGTCAGCGAACTGGTGGAGGCGACGCATCTGCCCGAAGAAAAAATCGAGGAACAGATAGATAAAGCTATATCTTTCTCGGTAAAAAGCAAACTTGATCATTAACGATATCTCAACCTTTTATTGATAAGGGCACGATTAAGTATCGTGCCTTTTTACTATACGACGATGCTCATCTTTATCCTCGAAACTATGGGCATTCTAGTCCTGCTCTCCTTCTCCGCTTTTTTTTCGGGATCCGAGACTGCCTTTTTCTCCTTGAGGAAATGGAGAGTGGAGAGATTGAGAGGGACGGGGATAAGGGGAGCAGCCGTTTCCGAGCTTCTATCAAATCCCAGAGGGCTCATTGCAACTATTCTCATAGGGAATGAGACTGTCAACATTGCTGCTTCCAATCTCGCTGCCATCCTCAGGAGGGATTATTTCTCTGCATTTGGCACAGCCGGGATCTTCGTTGCGCTGGTTGCCATGACCCTCATGCTCTTTCTTTTTGGAGAGGTCACTCCGAAAGTCGTTGCAATATACAACCAGGAACGATGGTGCCTTGGAGCAGCCATCCCGATGAGATTGGTTTGCAGAGTTCTCTCTCCATTGAGGAAAGCGGTCGAGAAGCTGATCGATAGGTGCGATGCCCTTTCCAACAAGATAGGAAGACAGATCGCTAAAGGGGTGAGCCTTGGCGAGTTGCGAACGATCGTTAGAGAAAGTGCCGGCGAGAGAGGACTATCCCTTGAAGAGGTAAAGATTATCGACTCCATTTTTGAGATCATGGATATGCCGGTGAAGACCGTGATGGTCCCGAGACCGCGAATAATCTGTCTTCGAGAGGACGCATCGCTCGATGACGCTTTAACGGTTGCGAGAAAAACGAAATTTTCGAGGTTCCCGGTTTACGGGAAGGATATGGATGATATCAAAGGTGTCGTCTATGCCAAGGATCTCCTTGCGGCTCAATATGGCTTGAGCCATGGGAGTATGCTCAGAGATTTCCTGAAGCCGATTATCTTTGTCCCTGAGACAAAAGCAGCCTTCGAACTTCTAAGAGATTTCCAGGTAAAGAAGCTTCATATCGCCGCCGTCCTCGATGAGTATGGAGGAACGGAAGGAATCGTCACCATCGATGATATCCTGAGAGAGATCGTTGGAGAGATGGGAGACAGATACCGGCCTTCAAAGTACAGGTTCAAGAAGGTATCCGAGAAAGCCTTTCTTCTGGATGGAGCAATCTCCATTCAAGAGTTCAGCGAACTCTCGGGGGAGCTCATCACCGACCCTGATGTGAAGACCATGGCGGGACACTTCATCAAGCTCCTGGGGCGCATCCCGGCGGAGGGCGATCGGGTCAGTGATGCTCTCTTCGATTACAGAGTCGTGAGGATGTCGGGGAGAAGGCTCGCCGTCCTTGAGGCAAAGAAATCCTTTTCCAATCCAGGGATGAACAATGGATAATCTCCTTCTGCATCTCATCTTCTTGGAGATGAAGAATGAGCTGGAAGGAAGAACTTTCTCTTCTATTCATCACCCCGAAGAAGATACGTTCCTGTTTTACTTCCACAACGAAAAAATGAAGAAGCTTCTGATATCGGCGAGGCCGGGGCATCCGAGGATTGTCCTGACGAGGCGTTATTTTTCGGAAGGGAAGCACGAACCGGACCCGTTCGGTTCTCTCCTGAAGAGGTCGCTGGAAGGGCTATTCCTGGGAACGTTGGAAAAGGAAGAGGAAGACAGAGTCATTCAACTGCATTTTTCTTCCAAGCGAAACAAGAGGGAACCGGATTTCATTCTGATGTTTGAGATGATAGGCAGATCATCGAATCTGATACTGACGGATGGAGAGCAAAAAGTTCTCGGCTTTGCGCGGAAGCTGAGATCGGAGTTCAGGCAGCCCATCGTGGGACATTCTTACCAGCCGCCAATACGCCCTCCTCACTCCATATTTCATGTTTTGAAAGATCCACGCCTGGATGAGAGTCTGTCAGGAAGCGAAGAAAAATTGCTTGGGTTTCTGAACGAGACCTTGATGGGAGCTCCCGGGGCTGTAATCCGGGAATTATTGTTAAGAGTCCGAAGAGAAGGACGTCTATCCAGCGTCCTGGACGATATCAAGAGCGATTGGGGGCAGATGAGAACCAGATCTTTCCTGTACGCACCTTCGCCGATCGAAGCCATTGGCGAGGATATTCGCTTGAACAGGGACAACTTTGTCCTAACTGCATTTGCGATGGAGACCGCGGGAGAGCTTGTGGAGAACGGGTTTGATTCGCTCCATGAAGCAGCCGATAATTATTACGCCACGATCATCAGAAATGAAAGGTTCACATCAAAGAAGAGTTTACTCCTGAGACTATTGAAGAAAGAGATCTCAAGGACGGAGGAGACCCTCGTCAAACTCCGGAAGGACGGGGAGAAATTTGAGGATCCGAAACGATTCAAAAGGTATGGCGAGCTACTTCTGGCTGGGATGAGATCGCTGAAGAAGGCCGAGGATTTCCTGGAAGTAGAGGATTATTACGAACAGCCGGGGACCAGGATCAGGATACCCATAAACCCGTCTCTCTCCATATCAAAGAATGCAGAAGCTTATTTTCAGAAATTCAAGAAGGCGGAAAGAGGGGTCGTCGTAATCGAAAAGCGCCGTAACTCTCTCCTTGCAAGAGGACTGGATCTTCGTGCACTAGAAGGTAAAGTGGCAACCTGCACGGATTCGGGTTCCCTTGATTCCGTCATGGAAAAGATGAGGACGCTTGGATTACCTGTTGGGATAGAAGATAAGGTGAAGAGAAGTGTCCTGTCAGAGGAACATCTCTCCGGGATAAGGATTTACAAGAGCTCCAATGGGCTTCAGATCCTCGTGGGGAAATCCGCCAAGGATAATATGAAACTGACCTTCAAGATTGCATCGCCCGAAGATTTCTGGCTACACGCAGCAGGTTTCGGGGGTGCCCATGTCGTAGTGAAAAATCCGTCGGGAATGAAAAGGCTGCCGGAAAAGACGCTGCATGAAGCCGCCAGGCTTGCGGCTTTCTTCAGCAGCGGTAAGGAGGAGGGCAAGGTCGAAGTCCATTACTCGAAGAAGAAATATGTCAGGAGAGGAAAGTACCTTCCGGTTGGCACCGTCCTCCTCAAGAAATATGAAATCATCCTGATCAAGGCTGAAAACCCCTTCGCCCAAAATTGAATCACCCTTCACAACAAGTATCATTAGTTATAGGAAATTTTCTGAAGATAAATGTCGTTGTAGCGTGTCCTGACCGTGTAAGTGGGACCTCCGCTGCCAATCCTGGCGATTAACCTGCTGGTCACCTTCTCATGAGAAGGCTTTAACTCCTCGAAGTCAGACTCGATGTCTCCATAATCGGCTGCCAGATCCACCGAAAAGTTCAAGCCGCCGGGGATTCGCAGGGTGACATCGCCATATTCTGCGATGATATCTGAGTTGGATACTGCCCTCTCTACTTGAACGTCGCAGTGTCTCGTGTCGATCCTCAGAGTGCCAGTAACCTCACTCAGTTCGACATCCTTGTAGCTGTTTTTGATCATGGCGTTGCCGTTGATATGGCTTCCCCCGATCTCTGTATGTTCGGAGTCGATCTCGATGTCTCCTCCGACATCGGTCAGCAAGAGTTCGGTGTGTCTCGACTTGATGGAGAGGTTTCTGGCGACATGGAGTATCTGGACGCTATCGTGCTCTGCCTGGAGTGCCAGAGTACCGATGATGTTGTTGAATTCCAATTTCCCGTGTCTAGAGTCTGCGATGATGTTCCCGGTGATGGAATCGAGAATCGCATCCCCGTGTTCCATATTGATTGTAACGTCACCTGAAACATTCTTCATCTCCAGGTCGGAATGCCGGGATTTCACCTCTGATGCCCCTTCCATGCCGTGGACCATGACATCGCCATGTGAACAGGTGATTGAACTTGCGGACTGTTTCGGTGCATGGATGGTCAGGTTCGTCTGGACGCTTATCGGTCTGAGATAAAGCTCATCGCGGTTGGTTGAGATGACAGCTTCTTTATCCCTCTTTTCGAGATTGAGGATTATCTGTTTTGAGATTTCCTCGGCCCTTTTTTCATCGTCGGCGTAGATGACTTTTTCAAGTTGCACATGCACCGTCTCTCTATCCCAGGGGCTCAGAGTGACGTTCCCATGAGAGTTCTTGACTTTCATGGCGCAGCCCATCGGAAAGTCTATCTCCTTTGTCTCGACGAATCTATTGGGCTTTCCCTTGATATCAAACATGATGGGGAACCCTTTTTCCTTGAGACTGATGACGCTCTGCATGCTCAGACCTGCGACGATGATAATGAGAATTAGAATAACGTCTCTTACTCTCATGACTATTCCCCTTTTTCACTTTTATGGAAATACCTTATGATGATGTTGATCCCGATAACGATGATCAACAGCGGCCACCATTTCCATATATTGGAAAGGATCCTGTATTCCGGATAAAAATTATGAACGAGAAACAGACCCCCGACGAAGACCCAGAATATTCCCCAGATGAGCGATTCCGTCTTGCAGCATTTCGTAGCCATTTTAGACCTCCTTTGCATCTTGCCAAGATAGACGAAATTTTACATCAAAAAGTTCCTGAAATGTTGACGATTTGGAATGTGGTACCGACTCTCAAGGCGAGCAGCGGGAGACGTAAAGGTTACACCTGTTCTTGAGAAATTTTAAGAAGTTTTTAAAAAAATAATAAAAAATCGTGAAAAGTTGACTCAAAGCCCGCGTTGATATAAGTTATCAGGGAAAAGTTGGTTTTTTCTGGCTGTTATTCTTTCAGGGTTTACGATTTGAAAAGATATAGAAACATACTCATAGGGGTTGCGATCTCTTTGTTTTTTCTCTGTGTATTCCTCAGGAAGGTCGATCCAGGAGAGGTCTGGGAGGGGATTAAAGGCTCAAGCCTTTCACTCATCTCACTTTCCATCCTGGTTGGCCTTAGCCAGAATGTCTTCCGATGCATCCGGTGGAGATATCTGTTGATGCCTATAAAGAACCGCATAGGATTCTACAACCTCATTTCAACGACGATCATAGGATACATGGTATCATGGATCATCCCCGGGAGAATCGGTGAGTTGGTCAGGCCGGTCCTGCTAGGGCAGCGAGAGGGGATAAGCAAGAGCTCTGCCGTTGCTACAATCGTCATAGAGAGGCTGATGGATGGAATGACCGTTGTATTTCTCTTCGGAATATCCCTTCTAGTCTTCCAGGGAACATTTTCTACCCAGAGCAAAGAACTTTTGAAAGCGGCCAGCTATGGAGGCATCCTGTTCACGCTCTTTTCCATAGCTTTGTTTCTCCTTCTCATTCTGCTGGTATGGAAAAAGGACAGAATAATGATATTCGTGGAAGAGAGGGAGAAACGCTCCAGCAATGTGATTTTGAATAAGATACTGATGATGATGCGCTCCTTCATCGAAGGGGCTTCCGTCCTTAAGGAGATCAGGATCATCTTCATCTCTCTTACGTACTCGTTCGTAATATGGTTGATCATCGGAGCAGGCATATGGCTCTCCCTAAAAGCAACGCACTTATCCATCCCGATCATCGGGATCTTTACTTTGCTACCGCTTCTCGTTCTGGGAATATCCATCCCCACCCCCGGGGGAGTTGGAACTTACCATGAAGCGATGCAGATTGGTCTGATGGGGTTTTTCGAGGTGTCCCGTGATGCAGCGACAAGTACCGCCATCGTAGTCCATGGGATCACCATCATCCCGGTCATCCTGCTAGGACTTGCCTTTCTTTGGATAGATGGATTGACGTTAAGATCTGTCAGCAGAATCGGATTATCGGACAATCAGGAAAGGAAGCCAGTATGAAATGTCCTTACTGTGGAGGAGGCAAAGATAAAGTTGTTGATTCCCGTGAAGGGAAGAACGGAGTTGTGATCAGGAGAAGAAGGGAATGCCTGGGCTGTCACCGCAGGTTTACGAGTTACGAGAGGATTGAGGAGATTCCCTACATGGTCATCAAGAAGGATGGGAGGAGGGAGATCTTCGACAGGAATAAGGTCCTCACGGGGATGCTGAAGGCGATTGAGAAGAGGCCGGTCAGCCGGGGTAGGCTGGAAGAGATTGCCGATGAAGTCGAAGCCATAGTCCAGGATAACACGGACCGCGAGATCGAGACGAAAGCGATCGGGAATCTAATCATGGAGAGGCTTAAGGAACTCGACAAAGTGGCCTACGTCCGTTTTGCCTCCGTGTACAGGCAATTCGAGGATATTGACGAGTTTATGGCAGAGTTGAAAGGACTCATCGAAACAAGAAAGTAAATGAGAGGAGAAGAAACATGGTCAAAGGATACGGTCCGATCCTTGAGATTGCAAGGATCCAAAATGAGATTAACCGCCTCTTTGAGAACCTGTTCGATCTGAAATCGGGGAGAGGGATGGCCGATGTGGCATGGCTTCCGAGCACGGACGTCTGCGAATGCGACGAGCACATGATGGTGAAAGTGGAAGTGCCCGGCGTTGTGCTGAAGGATCTGAAACTCTTCATCAACGGCAGCAATATCATCATCGAAGGAGAGAAGAAGAAATCCCCGGATGGTGGAGGCAAGAAGAAGTTCAGACAACTCGAGCGCAGCTATGGAAAGTTTCGCAGGGTGATAAACATCAACGAAGCGGTTAATACTCATAAAGCGGATGCTGTCCTTAAAGATGGACTCTTGAAGATCCGGTTTCCCAAGGTCTCCAACAAGAGAGGGGAACAGGTTGAAATTGCCATCAGAGAAGAATAGGAGGAGGTGAGACAGATGGAGAAAAAGGAAAAAACGGAAGAGCAACTCAAGATCCCGAAGATTCTGCCTATTCTTCCGCTAAGGGATGTCGTTGTCTATCCCTTCATCATTCATCCTCTTTCTGTTGCGAGGGAAATGTCCATAAAAGCCATCGACTACTCCCTTTCTGAAAACAGGATGATCCTCCTCCTCTCACAGAAGGATAAATCAGATGATGAACCTAATCTGGATGACCTCTTCAAAGTGGGGACTGTTGCCGTCATCATGAGGATGTTGAAGCTCCCGGATAACAGAATCAGGGTTCTTGTGCAGGGTGTTGCACGGGCTCTCGTCGAAGAGTTCATCACAGGAGGCCCTTTCTTGAAGGCCAGGATCGCTATCCCCCAGGAAAGTATCACAGAGGAGAGACCCCTGGAGAAAGAAGCCCTTATGAGGAATGTCAAACATGCCCTCGAGAGGTCAGCATCGCTCGGAAAGAACATCCCATCTGAAGTAATGGTAGTCGCTAACAACCTCGAGGATCCAGGAAGGCTGGCCGACCTCGTTTCTTCCAACTTGGATTTAAGGATCGAGGAGGCTCAGGAGATCCTCGAAATCTTAAACCCTATTTCACGATTGAGGAAGGTCAACGATTTCATCAAAAGGGAACTCGACCTTCTGACCATGCAGAGAGAAATTGATTCTCACACCATGGATGAGATTGACCGTTCCAAGAAGGAGTACTATCTAAGGCAGCAATTGAAGGCAATCCAGACCGAGCTCGGCGAGGGGAATGAACTCGCTGAAGAGATTGAGAATCTGAGAGAGAAGGCGAAATCGAGGAACCCATCCATCTACGTCATGGACGAGGTCGAAAAACAGTTGAAAAAGCTGGAGAGCATGCATCCTGACTCTGCGGAAGCGGCCATGGTGAGAAATTACCTCGACTGGCTGACAGGGCTTCCTTGGGGCATAGAAACGAAGGACAGAATCGATCTCAAGAAGGCAAGACAGATCCTTGATGAGGACCATTATGGATTGGAGAAGGTCAAAGAGAGGATCATCGAGTATCTGAGCGTGAGGAAGCTGACAAAGAAGATGAAAGGGCCGATCCTCTGCTTCGTCGGCCCCCCCGGAGTGGGAAAGACCTCCCTGGGGAAATCCATAGCAAGAGCGCTCGGGAGAAATTTTGTCCGGATCTCCCTCGGAGGGATAAAGGACGAGGCAGAGATCAGAGGGCATCGGAGGACTTACGTTGGAGCCATGCCGGGAAGAATCGTGCAGGGAATCTTCCAGGCAGGCTCAAACAACCCTCTCTTCATGATGGACGAAGTGGACAAGATCGGCGCCGATTACAGAGGAGATCCATCCTCGGCCCTTCTCGAAGTCCTTGATCCCGAACAGAACAGTACCTTTCGAGATCACTATCTTGACATACCATTCGACCTCTCCAACGTCATGTTCATAACAACAGCCAATCTTCTCGACCCGATCCAGCCTGCCTTCCGGGACAGGATGGAGACCATCCACCTTTCCGGTTACACGGAGGAGGAAAAGCTGGTCATTGCAAAGAAACATCTGATTCCCAAGCAGATCGAGGAGCACGGATTGATGCCCAGGAAGATATCTTTCAGCGACAATGCCATCGCCACTATCATTAACAAGTACACGCGAGAAGCTGGATTAAGAAACCTGGAAAGGGAGATCGCCTCTATCTGCAGAAAGGTGGCAAAGAGGGTTGCCGAGGGGAAGAGTGGCACAACAAGGATCATTTCGAGTAGTCTGGAGACTTACCTGGGACCTCCCAAGATATTTCCGGAAGAATCTCTGACGAAAGATCAGGTTGGCGTATCCACAGGCCTGGCATGGACGGAATCGGGAGGAGATATCCTCTTCGTCGAAGCGACGGCCATGAGGGGGAGGGGAAGCCTCATCCTGACCGGGCACCTTGGTGAGGTGATGAAGGAATCGGCTCATGCAGCGCTTTCCTATGCAAGATCTAAATCCAGAGAGTTCGGGATCCCCGAAAACTATTTTTCCAATGTTGATATACATGTCCATGTCCCGGAAGGGGCGATCCCGAAGGATGGGCCCTCTGCAGGCGTGACAATGGCGACGGCGATGCTCTCCGCTTTCATCAACAGGCCGATCAGGAGGGATGTCGCCATGACGGGCGAGGTTACTCTCAGAGGGAATGTCCTTCCGGTAGGAGGGATCAAAGAGAAGATCCTGGCGGCACGAAGGGCCAATATTGCGAAAATAATCCTTCCTGCTCCCAACAGGAAAAACCTGGTGGATATCCCTAAGCATCTGACCAAGAATATGAGGTTCTTCTTTGTCACCGACATCCGTGAGGTCTTCGAAGTTGCTCTGAGTTCAAGGAAAAGGGAAAGGAAGCCTGTCGTCAACATGGGAGAAAGGGAAGCCGGAAAAGAAAACGCATACGCCGCTAAAAAGAAAGTTTGAAACTTACGTCAAAGGTATGATGTGAGACTGAGCGAATTCGGGGAGATGCGCCTCATAGAGCGCATCGAGAGATCCTACTCTGGCATCCAGCACAGCAAGAAGGATATCGCCATCGGAGATGACTGTGCCGTTATACGGTCTCTGCTGGGAAGGGAGATCCTCATCACCACGGATGCCCTCATCGAAGATATCCATTTCTCCTTTCGCTTCTCCTCTCCAGAATGGATAGGAGAGAAAGCCGTCTACGTCAATTTGAGCGACATCGCTTCCATGGGAGGAAAACCGGAATTCATCTTACTCACCATGGGGCTTCCCCCTGAAATGAAGAAGAAAACAGCATTGAGGTTAGTTTCTGGAATAGACAGTGGATGCCGGAGCTTCGGAGTGAGCCTGCTGGGAGGAGACACATGCTCGAGCCCCGGGAAGGTATTCATCAGCATCACGGCAGTGGGGAGCATGGGCAAAGGGAAAGCTATCCTGAGGAGCGGGGCCAGACCATCAGACATCCTGTTCCTTTCCGGATCCGTCGGAGGAAGCTCGCTCGGGCTCAGGCTCCTCCGGAAAGGGATGGAATACCATTCGGGCTACTGGAAAGAAAGAGAAAAGAAAGAGAAAAAAGAGAGAGGAGAGAAAGGAGAAAGAAGCAGGGAAAGCTATGGATGGGATCGGTTTTATGCAAGGAGAGCCATGAATTGCTACTTAAGACCTCGCCCTCACATTGAAGAGGGAAGATTTTTAGCAGAAACCGGATTAGCCACCGCCATGATCGATCTGAGCGACGGATTGTCCAGTGACCTGCACAACCTTTGCAGAGCAAGCGGAGTCGGAGCGGTCATCCGCGAATCTGATATTCCGGTCGACGCTTCTCTTACTCACTTTCTCAAGTCCTGGAAAGCGATACTGGATGCCGCCCTCTCGGGTGGGGAAGACTATTGCCTTCTCGTGGCCGTTTCCGAGGGTAAGGCGGACAAACTCGAAAGACTCTTCCAGAGGAAATTTTCGAGACCTCTTTACAGGATCGGGGAGATCATCCCTGCCAGCAGGGGAATCGGCATCGTTTCCAGGACAGGCCTCCTGAGACGTCTTCCTAAGACAGGATACGAGCATTTCAAGAGTAGATAATTCCCCCAAGAGCGCCTTAGAGCGAAAAAGTCATAGACGGAATTGCATTTTGTTTCGTAATAGAAGGTGAGCAGCTTTTTGCGAGCCTTCTTCTGAACAGATGAAGGACGAGAAAGAATTAATAAGAAGAGCTGCCGAAGGGAATCTGGAAGCTTTCGAAGAGATAGTTCGCGATAAGCGAGAGAAGGTCTTCTGGATTTCCTACCATATTACGGGCAATGAAGAGGATTCAAGAGACATTTCACAGCTAGTTTTCATCAGGCTCTGGAGGATCCTCAAGCGGTTCCGGCTCGAGAAGAACTTCGATGCCTGGCTTTACAGGATAGCGGTTAATATGAGCATCGACTACATGAGGACATCAAGTGGAAGAAGAGATATCATCCCGCTCGAGGATCTCCCGGAAAAGCTGTTATTCCCTGCCGCGCCTCTCTTTCAACAGGAGCGATCGGTCGTCCTGAACGAAATCCGCAATATTTACAATATCCTCTCCAGACGACTGACGCCGACACAGAGAGCGATATTTGCCCTCAAGGAGATCGATGGTTTCGACACAAAAGAGATCTCAAAAATCATGAAGATCGGCCATTCCACTGTAAGGAACCATCTCTTTCAGGCGAGGCAGATCATGAAAGAAGGACTCCGAAGGAATTATCCGGAATATTTCATGGATCGCTGTAAGAAATGAAGGAATGCGACACTATAAAAAACCTGTTCGCGAAATATCTGAGGGACGACCTGGGATGCGATGATGCGGTCTCGTTGAGAGCTCATCTCCTGGAGTGTCACTCATGCCTGGATGAAGCTGTACTGAAAGACCCTCTGATCCTCTTTTCGCTCCTGTCGCTTCAAGAAAAGGAAGAAACATTCTGGGAAGGATACTGGAGCAGGATCAGTGAGAAGATTACGGCTCACAGAGGCTGGCCCTGGAGCCTGGAACTATTCAGACCTATTCCAGCGGCAGCCGCCATAGCCATAATTCTTATCGTCACTGTCGTCTCCATTGTTTCCATTTTCACGCTGAATCCTCTGAAGCGACCCGACGGATGGGGGCCCGTTACGATGGATTACACATCTGATGAGAAACCTCCTGTCCTCCTGCCGGAGCCGCTCGTTGACAACGTTCTGCAACCGACGGCTAAAGTGATAACGATGCATGTAGGCGATACCGATGTCATCATGATTTTTGATGAGAACATGGATATATGATGAGGAGATTCCTTCTTAAGATCCTGACACTCTCCCTGGTGCTTGTGGTTCCTGCTGTTTCATTCAGCCAGATATACGCTCTATCCGAGAAGGAGATCATGGTGAAGGTATTTCAGATTAAATTTAAAGATATCGACGATGCCGCGGCTCTCGTGACACCGCTGCTCAGCGATTTCGGGACGCTGACGATTCAGCCGAAACTCAAGACGATCACGGTGCAGGATTTCGAGGGGAACCTGAAAAAGATAGAGGAGGCCATCAGGGGGTATGACCTGCCTCCAAAGAACGTCGAGATCATAATTAACCTGATCATGGCAACCGAGAAGGAGGGGGGAGGAACTGAAAGCATCTCCAGGGAGATAAGAGGTGTCAGCGAGGCCCTGAGCGATTTCACCAGATGGACAAATTACAGCAGGATAGGAAGTGTCATCATGACCAGCATGGAAGGGAGCGAGGCGGCTTCCTCCATCGGTGAACAGTACCATGTCAGCTTCCTGGTCGAATATGCCAGTGAAGAGAGAGGGATTATAAAATTCAGCAGATTCTCGCTGGAAAAACTTACCGGGAAAGGGAATGAGAGAAAGTTAGAACCGTTATGGAACACGGCACTTAGCCTGTTAAATGGGAAACTCCTCGTAGTGGGAGCGGCAAAGCAACCGGGAAGCAAACGCGCCCTCTTTCTGACCATACAGGCTAATATAAAATGAGTGAGCCGGAGTTTAGTATGCCGGAGTTTCAGTGCAAAGTCGTGAACGTTTCGGGAGAGATCCTCGAGAGGAGCTATTCATACGATAGCGAAGCGTCCCTCAGGAAAGACCTGGAGAAGAAAGATTATCTCATCCTCTCCGTGAAGAAGAGGAATCCTTTCATAGAAATGCTGAAGTCCTTCTTCGTCCTGAGAAGGAGGATCAAAATCAAGGAATTCCTCTTCTTCAACCAGGAGTTAGCGGCACTCATCAAGGCCGGTCTTCCCATAATCACCGGTCTCGATATCCTTATCGAGCGAAGAAGGAATCAAACGTTTAAAAAGGCTCTTATCGATATAAGGAACAGGGTGAAGAGTGGTTCGGCTCTATCCGAGGCCTTCGACGCGCAGGGGGACCTCTTTCCGAAGATCTACTCTTCTTCTCTGGCGTCCGGGGAGAGAAGCGGCGAGATATCAACCGTTCTGAAGAGGTACATCAGTTATACAAAGATCCTCATCGCCCTGAGGAAGAGAGTCATCTCCGCCATGATCTATCCGGCGGTTATCTTCTCTCTCTCAATCGGTCTGATTTTCCTGCTCATCTATTATATTCTTCCCAAGTTCAACGAGTTTTACGCTTCCTTCGAAGCAGATCTCCCATTAATAACAAGGACGTTGATCCTACTGGCCCTCTTCGTGCGTGAATGGATCTTTCTTGGAGTGGCAATCATCGTCATCGGAATCTTTTCCATCAATATCTGGAACAGGACAAGTGCGGGAAGACTTAGATTAGATGCCTTGAAATTGAAGATTCCTCTCATCGGTAATATCATTCATCATTACGCCATATCGCGGTTTGCAAGGACACTCTCCACTCTCGTGGCAGGTGGAATCCCACTGGTGACATCCCTCGAGATAGCCGGAAACGCCATCGGAAATTCCCTCTTCACGCGAGAGATAATGAGTGTTGCCAGGAAGGTGAAGGAAGGAGAGGCCATGTGGGAATCCCTCGAAAAAACTGGACTCATGAGTGACATGGCGATCGAGATGATCAAGGTTGGCGAGTCGACCGGTTCTCTCGAGGAGATGCTGGGGAATGTCTCTGATTTTACGGATGAGGAGATAGAGCAGAAGGTCAATACGCTCCTCTCCCTGCTCGAGCCCATGCTTCTCATTTTCATGGCCTTCGTTGTGGGTGGTATGCTTCTCGCCATCTACCTGCCACTTCTGAAGGTCTATGGGCGCAGCCAATTCTAAAGGGGTCTCAGGATGGCAAATAAAGTGAAGAAGACAGCGGAAAAAGAGAGCACACTCCAGTCTCTCAAGGACCTGCTCCCGGAGAGCGGTGAATATGCGGGAGGCCAGGAGGAGGTCCTCTCCGAGGAATATCAGGCGCAGAAGTTGGCGGAAAGACTGGGAATCGAATATGTGGACCTGCACAATTTCCAGTTTGATTCAGAGCTCTTCCGGATGATCCCCGTGGATCTCATGTTCCGGTACAACTTTGTACCTTACAGAAGGGAGAACAACCACCTCGTCATCATCGTGTCCGATCCAACGGACGTCCTGATGATTGACGAGCTGGAGCTCCTCCTTGGAATGGACATCGAGGTGACAGTCGGGACGCAATCTGCCATACAAGACATCCTGAAAAAGAGCGAGAGCTCGCAGCGGGTCCTCGATGAAGCCACAGAGGAATTCAAGCTCCAGATCCTCCAGGACGAAGAGGAAGGCGAGGAGACGCTCACCATCGACAAGCTAACCAGCGATCAGAGTCCAATCATCAAGCTTGTTGATTCTACCATCTTCAATGCACTCCAGAGGCGGGCCAGCGACATCCATGTCGAAACGAGGGAGCGGGAAGTCGTAATAAAGTACAGGATCGATGGGGTCCTCTACCAGGCGATGGAACCGATTGATAAGAAGTTCCACTCGACAATCATCTCACGCATCAAGGTCATGTCCGAGCTAGACATCTCGGAGAAGAGGATCCCGCAGGACGGGCGCTTCAAATTGAGGGTGAAAGGGAAGGCGATTGACTTCCGTGTCTCCATCATGCCCTCGATTCATGGGGAAGATGCCGTTATCCGTATCCTCGATAAGGAATCGGCCAACGAGCAATTCGCCCAGCTGAATCTCAGCGTCCTCGGCTTCAGCGAGAAAGAGCTAAAGCGATTGAGGAGGTTCATCACGGAACCTTACGGTATGGTCCTTGTGACGGGGCCGACAGGTAGCGGAAAGACGACGACCCTCTATGCAGCCATCTCTGAAATCAAGAACGAAGAGGACAAGATCATCACGATCGAGGATCCGGTGGAATATCAGATTCCCGGGATCACGCAAATACCGGTCAACGAGAAGAAAGGATTGACTTTTGCGAGGGGCTTGAGGTCGATCCTGAGACACGACCCTGACAAGATCCTGGTCGGAGAGATCCGCGACGAAGAGACTGCGCAGATCGCCATACAGTCCGCGCTTACCGGACACCTCGTCTTCACGACAGTCCATGCCAACAACGTTGTCGACGTGCTTGGCAGATTCCTTAACATGAAGGTGGAACCATACAACTTCGTCTCCGCTCTGAACTGCGTCCTGGCGCAGAGGCTCGTTAGGCTCATCTGCCCATCCTGCAAGCAGAAGTCGAATATCATGGCAGAGATGCTCGAGGAATCCGGGTTGGATCCAAAGATCTATATTAACTACAGCTTCTATGAGGGACGAGGATGCATCGAGTGTGGCGGAACGGGATACCGGGGGAGAACGGCCATTGCCGAGCTTCTCGACATGTCGGACAGGATCAGAGAGATGATAATCGAAAAGAGGCCGGCTGCAGACATAAAGAGAGCAGCCAAAGAAGAGGGGATGACCTTCCTGAGAGAATCAGCAGTCGAGAAGGTCCTCGAGGGGCAGACGACCCTGAGAGAGATCAACAAAGTGACATTTGTGGAGTGAGGAGCATTTGAAATTCGAATTTAAAAAACCGCATTTGAGTCTGGATTTTCTGGACAGAATATCGCCGTTCAAGCCGAGCTACCCGGTGTTCGCGGCTGAAGTGAGCAGGAAGTACCTGGTTCTGGTCCGGATGCGAAAAGAGAAGGATGGATGGCATCTGGGGAACTACATCATCAAAGCGCTTCCCGAGGATGCTGTCGGTCAGTCCATCTTCCATCCGGAGATACATGACAGGGAGGCTCTTATGAAGGTCATCAAGGATGCCCTCTTCCAGATCGGCTTCAAGACACCCAGGCTCTCCCTCGTTATCCCGGACAACATCGTCCGTGTCTCGCTTCTCAATTTCCAGGAGATCCCCTCTAACAGGAGGCAGCTCATGGAGATGATTAAGTGGAAATTGAAGAGATCCATTCCCTTCAAGCTGGAAGATGCTAACATCTCCTACCAGGTGCTGGGTAACACAGCGAATGATCGCGAGAGGGTCATCCTTGTCTCGCTCATGCTCAAGAGTATCCTCAGGCAGTACGAAGAGCTGTTTCAGGAGATGGACATGAGAGCAGGATTGATCGACATCGCCACCTTCGGGATCCACAATCTGTATCGTCGAGCCATGGAGGAGATGACAGACATTGCGCTCCTCAATTTTTCCTGCAACTACTTCACCTTCCTGATCTTCCGCCAGGGGAACATGATGTTCTTCCGCTGCAAGAACTACCAGGCCCACGAAGGCATGGATGAGGATGAGGTGATGCGATCTCTGAAACGGGAGCTGACGACGTCCCTGTCCTACTATTCCGAAAAACTGTCCGGCAAGGGTCTAGAAAAGGTTTATATCCGATCAGCCAGTTACCCGGCAGAGAGGATCGTAAGCCTGGTAGGAGAGATCGGTCTGGAGGAATATGAGATCATCGATCCTTCGGCCATCGTCCACTTTGACGGGTTCCCGAACTGCGATCACGAGTCGAAACAGAAGCTGACACCCGCCATAGGTGCCATAGTTGGGAGAATCGAATGAACCGGTTAGAAATCAACCTTGCGAGCAATCCTTTCAGGAACAACATGATGTTCTGTCTCTTCCACGGGATGCTGATCTTCTTGCTTCTCGTGATAACGACGCTTAACATATACTTCTTCATGCATTTTAGAACCCTCCGCGGGGAGATCACCGGCGTTCTTTCCACAAGCCAGGATGAGGTGAACAATCTGGAGAAAAGAGCCCAGAGGATCAAAGACATCATCTCAAAGAAGGATACCAGGGAAATCACCGAGGAGGCGATCTTCGCAAACGATATCATCCTGATGCGGAAGTTCTTCTGGACCGACCTCTTCAATAAACTGGAAGAAGTGATGCCCTACTCCATCAGGATGCAGTCCATCAGGCCGATTTTCAAGGAGAGAGGGATTGAGGTGAGAGTCGATGGCCTGGCAAAGGATCTGAAGAGCTTCTTTGAATTCGAAAAAAACCTTCAGGCAAGTCCCAGCTTCAGCAGAGTTCGCCCCGAAAGCTACCGATCTGTGGAAGGTTCCGATCTGACGTTTTCTCTGGCCTTTGAGTACAATCAGGTAGGGAAAGATATGGAAGACATCTTCAAAGAGAAAGAGGCTTTTTATAGTGCATCTGGTGAGAGCTCCTTCAGGGAAGCTTCTATTCCGGAAGGTGAGGAATCAACGTCCAGTATGACTGGCGAAGAGGCCATGAAAACTGGCCGGGTCGAAGGAGAATAAATGGCAGCACCAGAAACGACCAGAAAAACAAACGGTTTCGACATAAGGAGGGAAAGCGGGACGATCATCGTAATTCTGTTGGCCGCTTTTGTTCTGAACATCCTCTTCTTCATCTTCTTCACAAGGCTGGCCATATCTGGCTATCGCTCTCTGAATGCCGATAGCAATCCCACGATGCAGGCCCTCGACAAGAAAAAGGCGATGGTTCTTGAACTGGAGCAAAGACTGGCACGAATAGAAGAAACTGAGAGGTCAATTAAGCAATTCTACGAGAAGATTCTTTCCACAAAAGATCAGAAGATGATTGATATCCAGCTTGAGATCGTATCCATCGCCAATGAGTTTGGCATCAATCCGGAGAGCGTCTCTTACGATAACGAAGAGATGCCCAAGGAGGGGGTGGAGCGCTTCTCCATTTCTCTGCCGATGACGGGGACATACGGTAATCTGAGGCAGTTCATCAACAAGATAGAGAATTCCACGAATTTCATGATCATCGACAGGGTATTTCTGAGGACTGCCAAGGAGGGAGGAGTGATCCTCCAGCTCAACATCCAGCTCTCCACTTTCTTCAACGCTCCATATCTCTCTGAAATGCGAAATGAGATGCGAAAGATGAGGAGAAGAATCTAACGGTGATGAAAAAGGTCACTTTCAAACAGATCCTTCTGGTAATCGTTGCAGTTACCTTCTTCGTTGTCCTCTACTTCCAGGTTAGCCAGTATTCCCTTTTCGGTGGCAAGCCGAAGGCCGTCGCTAAGTCCGTGGAAAGGGGGCTCATGAAAGAGAACCCAATCAGGTACGATGTTCCCGCTCTGAGGATTGACTTGCTGGCTCACAACAGCGCGGTCTATGATCCTGCGGGGAGAAACCTCTTTAACTATGACAAGCCGAAGCCGACTCCGCAGGAGCTGGAGGAGATCAGGAAGCTGCAGGAGGAAGCGCAGAGGAGAGCTGAAGAAGAGAGAAAGAGGAGGGAGGCGGAAGAAAAGATAAGGGTGGAAGAAGAACGTAAGGAGGCCGAACGGAGAGCCCTCCTTCCTCCTCCTCCACCTCCCGCCCCGCCTATCAACTTCAAGTTCATAGGGTATCTTGGAAAACCTGAGGATAAGATCGCAGTCCTGGAAGAAGGTAAGGATCTCTATTTCGGAAAAGAGGGGGAAACCGTCAAAGACCAGTTCATGATCATCAAGATCGATTTCGATTCTCTCGTCATGGGATACGTAAGAGATGAGTGGCGGGATCAGAAGAAGGTCCTGCCCTTTGGAAAATGAAACGTAAATTTGATCATTCAAGGGGTGTCATCGTGAATATGAAGCAAATCTTCAAGTTTGCCACACTGCTTTTAGTGGTGCTCTTCCTTGCATCCTGCGCAGCGCAGAACGCTTACAGGAAGGCCGAGAAGAATGCCAAGAGGGAGGATTGGGATAAAGCGGTCATCGGATACTCCAAGGCGCTGGCCATGGATCCCGGCAACACGAGATACAGCGTGGCTCTGGCGAGGGCCAAGATCAAAGCCTCGGCCATCCACTTCGAGAAGGGGAAAAAATATCTCGACTCGGGGCAGATCGAGCTCGCCATCGCGGAGCTTCAACAGACCGTCGCCCTGGACCCTTCCAACCAGTATGCTTTCAACGAACTCGAGAAGGCAATGAAGTTACTGGAGAAGAAGGCGGTACCGGTGTCTGAGATCGAGGAGATGAAGGCGCGCGCGAAAAGAGAAGCACTGGCTCCTCCAAAGCTAAACCCCCGCTCCCAGGAACCTATCGCCATGAAATTCAAAGAGGAAACCGTAGGGAAGATTTACGACATCCTATCGAAGGTCTCCGGGATCAATTTCATCTACGACGACAAGGTGGACCTCCAAAGGAAGATAGACATAGATCTTGCCAACATCTCCTTCGAGAAAGCGATGGACATCCTCATGATGACCAACAAGCACTTCTATAAGGTAATCGATGAAAACACTCTGCTCATCGCGCCGGACAACAAACAGAAGAGGCAGGAGTACGAAGACAACGTCATCCGGACCTTCTATCTTTCGAATGCCGATCCGAAGCAGGTTTCCGCTCTGGTCCGCACACTGCTCAACACCAGACAGATTGCTGACAACAGCATGCTTAATTCAATCACAATCAAGGACACGCCAGAAAAGGTTGAGATTGCGGAAAAGATCATCGAGGCAAACGACAAGTCCAAGGCGGAGATCATCATCGACGTGGAGCTTTTAGAAATAAATAGAAAAATCATCCAGAACCTCGGCCTCGACCTGACGGCCAAGACAATCGGTGTGACCTACGGCGCAGAGGATGCAATTCCGATGAATAACCTGAGGCTTCTGAAGCAACAGTCGGCATGGCTCGTCGGTCCCATCCCAGGTATCATGCTTGACTTTCTGAAATCCGATTCTGATACGAAAACGATCTCCAAGCCACAACTGAGAGTGGCGGAAGGGGAGAAGGCGGAGATCCACATCGGGGACAGGGTGCCGATACCGACGACTACGTTCAGCACTGCCCAGACCATTGGTGGGAATATCGTGCCCCTGACCTCCTTCACCTATCAGAATGTAGGCATCGAGCTGAACATCGAACCAAGGGTCCATCACAATAAGGAGATCACGCTGAAGGTGCAGGTGAAGGTTAGCTCCCTTACAGGTCAGGTAACGGGGTCCTATGGTGTCAGCCAGCCGATCATCGGCGAGAGGGACATTAAGACGGTGATCAGGCTCAAGGATGGCGAAACGAACATGCTGGCAGGACTCATAAAGAAGGATGACATCAATTCGCTTAGCGGAGTTCCGGGCGTCAGCGACCTTCCATTCCTGGGAAGGATATTTGGAAAGAATTCCATTGAAAATTCTGAGATGGATATCGTGCTCACGCTCACGCCACACATCATCAGGATTCCTGACATCAGGGAAGACGATCTCATGGCCCTGTGGGTAGGAACAGATGAGAACATGCGCCTGCGTGGGAGCACGAGGAACGCCGCCGGTGAGACTCCGTTCAGTGGACCTGAGGAGACTCCAATAGTAACCATTCAACAACGGCCGGCCGCTCCTGGCGCAGTAGCAAGACCGCGAGAAAGGAGAATACCTGAGGAAGCTCCGCCTCCAAAAGTCGAAGAGGAGGCTCTGAAACAACCGGAGGCAGAGGAGCCTGAATCGCCCGAGCCGCTGGCAGAGGAGCCTGAAAAACTGACAGGCATGGCACGGGTCTCCATCGTTCCATCGAAGCCCACGTACAGCATCGGTGATACGATCAGTCTCAGCATCGTTATAGAAGGGGCATCCAACGTCGGCTCGGTTCCCTTCCATCTGAGATTCAATCCTCAGGTCCTGGAGTTCGTGCCTCCCGGCATTGAGGGGAATTTCCTTAACGCGGATGGTACAAGCACAGTCTTCATTGCATCGGAATCGGCCAGCGGAGGAGAGATCATCGTCGGGATCTCCAGAATTGGAAGCCAGACGGGCGCGTCTGGGAGCGGAACGCTGTGCGTGCTGCAGTTTCTTGCCGTGAGCGACGGTCCATGCTCTTTTGAGTTCAGCGGACAGAGCGTGAAGGACCCGAAGGCACAGAACTTGAGGGCTACCTTCTCGTCGGTGAACCTCGTCATTCAACCCGGGAAGTGACTCATGCATATGAATCAATTTCGAGGTATCTTTCTTATTGACGCAAGACGACCCGGATCGATTAATTCCTGAGGTAACTAATGCTCTGGAAGGTGAAATTAAGCGGGCGATGCGGGGTTACGATCATCGAACTCATCTGCGTCGTCGCCATCATGCTCATAATCGCCTCCGTCGCCATGCCCGTCGGAAGGAACATCATCAAGAAGCAGAAGGAGATCGAATTGAGAAGGGCACTGAGGGAGATAAGGATGGCGATCGATGAGTTTCATGAGCTTGCATCAAGGTTTCCCGGCGTCAGACAGCAGCTCGATGCAGACAATGAAGATCTTTACCCTCCGGATCTGGAGACTCTCGTCGAGGGGATTGATCTGGGGCTGGCAGTCGAGAGAAAGGCCAAATTCCTGAGACGAATACCGGTTGACCCCATGACCGGCACCACTGAATGGGGATTTCGATCGAGCCGGGACGAACCGGACTCAGAGTTCTGGGGCGGCGAGAACATCTTCGATATTTACACGAAGAGCAACGACACGGCACTCGACGGAACGAAGTATAAAGATTGGTAATAAAAGAGGGAAGTTTTTGACTCATATGAAACCAGAGTTTCGATTCCTTACAGGGACAAAAGGAATGAAGGAAAAGGGATTCACGCTCATCGAGCTTCTCATCGTTGTGGCGCTCATCGGGATTATCGTGACGGTTGCCGCAGTTCAGTACAAGAACGCCATCCAGAAGGCGAAGGAGGCCGTCCTGAAAGAGGATCTCTACATACTGAGGGATTGCATCGATCAGTATTACGCGGACAAGGGGAAATATCCTACGGACCTTCAGGTTCTCGTCGAGGAAAAATATATCCGGGTGATTCCCACCGACCCGATGACGAAATCGGCAGACACATGGCAATTCGAATACTCTGAAATCACCGATGACCCGATGGGTGAACAGGGGATCATAGATGTCAGAAGCGGAGCCGAAGGAGTCGGTCTCGATGGAGTTCCATATTCGGAATGGTAAGAAAGATAGAAAGGTTGCAAGACCAACATGAGAAAAGGAATCTTTATCTTATTCGTCATGATCCTGCTTCCGGTTCTCTCCTGTGAAGAAGGCAATGTATCGGATACTGGAGATCTTCTCATCTACGTCAATGCGGAACCCGATTTCATTCTGGCCGGGAACGGAAGTAACCTCCCCGGCGCCGAATATGGAGCAACGACCGTGACGGCCCGTGTCGTCAATTCCTCCTTCGTCCCCATGCAGGGGATTGGAGTTCTCTTCACGGCAAACCCGGTCGGAACGGAAGGAGGATTTCAATCCGATGGGCATCCGATCAAGACTGATTCGGAAGGAAGGGCGACTGATATCCTGATCAACGACAGGAGCACGACGATCACGGTTCAATCCGGAAGCGCAACGGCAACGCTCACAATCCCTTATGTTTTGGAGAATGAACCTCCCACGGCAAGGATCATCACCGAACCCAACCCCGTTGAGGTCAACAGAAATGCTGTCTTCGATGGAACTACATCGGGTGATGTAGATGGCACAATCACGAACTATAAATGGGAATTCTGGTACGATCATCAATGTGATATCGGGGTGATTCCCGACAGACCCGATCCGATGCTCGATCCACCGTCGGAAACGCTTGAGGGAAGTGATATTTCCATGTTCGTGAAGAGCTTCGATCATGCACAAACCATGATCGTATTCCTCACCGTGACTGATAATAATCTGGCAACGGATGATGCAGGCCACTGTCAGGAAGTGGTGAGCAGTGTGCCTTGAGCGCTTGGGAAATAGGGATAGGATGGACGATGACATCCTGTCATGAAAAGAGATAGATACTTTAAGAATAACATGAAAGCAACATAAGGAGATTAAACATGAGAAAGGCAGGCATTATTGCTCTCTTTGCTCTGGCTATGCTGCCGCTCTGGACCTGTGAAAAGAGCGACCCGACGGCTCCTGATGAATCGACGATCCTTCTCTCTGCCAATCCCGATACGATTCGTCCCGATACAAGCGGATTCGGAACGTCGGTCATCACTGCACAGGTCCTTGACGGATCCTTCAACGCCGTGAAGGGTGTCGGGGTTAGATTCTCCGCTTCACCGACGGGAAGCCTTACATCGAATGGCGATGCGGTTATGACCGATTCCAACGGAATAGCCAGGGATACATTGAAGACTAATGCAACGACGAAGGTGACCGCAAGGTCTGGAAGTGCCACCGCGGAGATCCAGGTCGCCGTGGGAAGCGGGAATAAGGCGCCAACCGTTCTTCTTACAGCCGAACCGAATCCCGTCAAGACCGGCAGGAACGTAACGTTCGATGGCAGTGGATCGGTGGACTCCGATGGGAGTATCATTGGATACAAATGGGAACTGTATCCGGATATCGATCCGCCGGAGAAGGTCCCCCCCGATCCTACTCCATATGATCCAGCCGTTCCCTCACTGCTCAGGGAATACAATCAGGAACAGAACGTCATCGTGAAGCTTACCGTCTATGATAACAGTGGCGCCTATGATCAGGATTACATCATTGAAAACGTCGTTGATAACCTTCCTCCAACGGCTGATGCGGGTGCCGATCAGAGGACAAAGCTCCCGTCGTCGGGGAACGTTACCGTCAAACTGGATGGAAGCGGGTCTTACGATGAAGACGGGTCGATCGTCCATTACTTCTGGCTGTGCGGCAATGGTACAACTTATCCCACTGGAACACAGCAGAATCCAAACTCCTTGGGGATCTGCTCGTATAACATGACCGGCCAGTACTTCGTGACACTTACCGTCACGGACGATGGAGGAAAAGAGAGCAGCGACATTTGCAAAGTAACCATTGAATGAATTCAAATGCGTTGCTTGACCTGATAAATCTTCGTCTAATCGGTCAGACGAACCGACTTGAGTCTGAAAATGAAATGTCATCACCCAATACATAGAATACTGGATTCAGAGAGAGGACATCTGCTACTAACCCTCGTCATAGCGGTAGCCGTTTCCATGATTCTGCTCACCGTTGCTGCCCAGTCGTGGAGTACAGTCCTCCAGAGAGAAAAGGAGGAAGAGCTGATTTTCCGGGGCTGGGAATACGCGATCGCGCTCAAGAATTTCAGGAAAGACCGTGGGAGGCTCCCCACGGATCTCAAGGAGCTTACAGAGAGGGGACAAAGGCATCAGCGGTACTTGAGAAAGCTTTATAGAGATCCACTGTCCCCGGATGGAGAATGGAATCTTCTCTACCTTTCTCCAGATGGAAAAGGGTTGATCAATCCCAACGCTCCACCCATTGAGGGGCAATTGCCAGCAGGACTCCAGGAGAGGGGTATGCCGCTGCAACGCATGCCGCAGGGCCTCCAAACGAGTGGTGGAAAGATTGCTGGTCTGCAGATAGCAGGCGTTGTTTCCAAGAGCGCGGAGAAGGCGTTCAAGCAGTATCGCAAGAAAGAGTACTACAATGAGTGGCTGTTTTCCATATTTGACCTCCTGGAGTATCAGCAACAGCAGGAGAAGGACCAGAAGAACGTGGGTGGGCGGCCGCGCCATTGGTAGCGCTCATCTGCTCCTGGCAAGTGTCGCTCAGGGGCCAAGATTTCCATAAAAAATAGGCAGCTTCAAAAGGATTAAAGAGATTTTCAAAATGGGTGGGGTATGATATACTTTGCCCTCAAGATAGATTCCCGCTGATCGAAATTTTCCGATGAACAAAGATCTAACTATATGATAAAAAAGGAAATACTATCGAATGGCTTGACGGTCATAACCGAAAAAATGCCCGATGTGAGATCGATCACTCTCGGTGTCTGGCTAAAAAAGGGGTCCAGACACGAAAGACCGGAGGAAAACGGGATTTCGCATTTCATAGAACATCTCCTCTTCAAGGGAACTGAAAGCAAATCAGGCAAGAAGATCGCACTCATCATCGATTCCATCGGTGGTCAGATCGACGCCTTCACTTCAAAGGAGTATACCTGCTTTTATGCCAAAATCCTGGATGAGCATCTTCCAGTCGCTCTCGAGTTGCTATCGGATATCGTCCTTCATCCCAGATTAGATCATGAGGATATCGAAAAAGAGCGAAAGGTAATCTACGAGGAGATCAAGATGGTGGAGGATACGCCCGATGAGCTCGTCTATGATATCTTCATGGAAAACTTCTGGAAGGGACATCCCCTGGGGAATCCGATCCAGGGAACGGTCGAGAAGATAGCTAAAATCACCGATCAGAGGTTAATGGGCTATTTCAGAAAAAGGTATTCTCCCGGGAACATCCTCATTGCCGCGGCAGGGAATCTCAATCACAGGAAGATCCTTTCCATGGTCGAAGAAAGTTTCGGCTCGCTATCCGGCCAGGATAGCCAAACAGAGTTAAAGGCGCCAAAGCCCCACTTCGCCATCGTGAAGAGGAAGAAGAACGAACTGGAGCAACTCCACCTTTGTCTCGGAATGGATGCCTTCCCGAGAAGCTTTGAAGAGAGATATCAGCTTCTCGTCCTGAATACCCTTCTGGGGGGGGCCATGAGCTCCAGGCTCTTTCAGAACATCAGAGAGAAACGGGGGCTTGCCTATTCTATCTTCTCCGGCGTCAACACGTTCGTGGACTCGGGATTCTTGATGGTCTATGCTGCAACGAACCCCGGGTCAGCCAAAGAAGTCCTGAGGCTCATCATCCAGGAATTAGTCAACCTGAAGAAGAGGCTTATCTCTACCAACGAATTGAAAGTTGCCAAGGAACATCTTAAAGGGAGTCTCATGCTCTCCCTCGAAAGTACTTCGAGCAGGATGTCGAACATCGCAAGAAATGAGCTCTATTTTGGCAGACAGTTTTCCCTGAGCGAAGTTCTCAAGGGTGTCGATTCCGTGAAGGCGAAAGACATACAGGAGCTTGGCTTCAGGATATTCAACAACAGTCATCTGACTCTGGCTGCTCTGGGAAAATTCTCGAAGTTCAGGATAAGAAAGGAAGAACTCGAATTCTGATTATATGAAGAAGGTTAAGGTTCTTGTAAAACGGTGCCAGGGAAACGATGACCTTCCCATCCCATCGTTTGCCACCGATGGGAGTTCCGGTTTCGATCTTGCAGCCTGCATCGAAGATGAAGTTATGATCAAACCGGGGGAGAGGGTTGTAATCCCGACAGGATTTGCCATAGCGCTTCCGGAAGGCTTCGAGGCGCAGGTGAGACCAAGGAGCGGAACGGCGCTGAAGTTTGGTCTGACCATGGTCAATTCACCAGGGACCATCGATTCAGATTACAGAGGGGAGATCAAAGTCATTGCCATCAACCTGGGGAGGGAACCGATCAAGCTGAAGAGGGGAGAGCGAATAGCTCAGATGGTCGTCTCTGAAGTGCCGAAGGTCGAACTTATCCAGGTCGATGATCTCCCATCTACAAAAAGGGGTTCAGGCGGCTTTGGACATACTGGATGATGGATGATTGCAAATACCGGCTTTTTGTATCTGCCAGCGACATCTTGAAAGAGAAAGGACGATAAGTTTTCAGGCTTCAAGCGGGGGTTGAAACTGAAAGTAAGGATACTGGGGAGCGGGAGTTCGGGGAACAGTACCTTCCTGCAGTCCGGAAGGACGAGGATCTTAATCGATGCCGGTTTCGGCGCCAGAGGGCTGGAGAGGAGGCTCCTGCAGGCCGGGATAGCCCCTCCGTCCCTGGCTGGAGTCATCGTCACACACGAGCACAGCGATCATATCAGAGGTTTGAGACTCTTCTCAAAGAAGTATCGCATGAACCTTTACTCTTCAGAGAAATCTTTTGAAGATTCGGGAATCATCGAGGATGACCTATCTTCCTTCCACTGTATCGAAGCAGGGATTCCCTTTGAGATAGGGGAGATAAAGATCCATCCCTTCTCTCTTCCTCACGATGCGGAATCGACTTTTGGTTTTATCATAAAAGCAAACAGGTTGAAGCTTTCCTACGCTACCGATTTCGGCTATCCTTCGAAGCTGGTTGTCGAGAGGATGAAGGATTCCGATGGGATCATCCTCGAAGCGAATCATGACACTGAAATGCTTCTGAACGGCCCCTACCCATGGTTTCTGAAAGAGAGGCTCATTGGGAGGCTCGGACATCTCTCCAACGAATCGATGGCAGAACTGGTTGAACAGATCGTCGATGCCGACACGAGATTTCTCATGCTTGCCCATCTGAGCGAGGTGAACAACTCTCCCGGGCAGGCAGTGCAAATGGCAAGAAAGGCAGCGCACAGGAGAGGGGCGAAAAACTTGAGAATCATGGCTTCATATCAGGATCAACTATCCGAAATGATAGAACTCTGAGGTTAGAAGATGATAGATAGGTATTCAAGACCGGAGATGGCTTCCATCTGGAGCAACGAGAGCAAGTTCAGGAAATGGCTTGATGTCGAGATCGCCGTATGCGAGATCCTCAATGAAGAGGGAAAGATTCCTGATGCCGACTTGAAGAACATAAAGAGGAAGGCTTCCTTCGATTTGACGAGGATCAAAGAGATAGAAAAAGAAGTCAAACATGACGTCATCGCCTTCATGACGAGCATTGCCGAGAAGGTTGGCAAGTCCTCACGTTTCATCCATCAAGGATTGACATCCTATGACGTGGTCGACACCGCCAATGCCCTCCTGCTGAGAGAAGCCTGTAACATCCTTCTCGACGATACCCGGGCCCTTTTGAAAGCAATCAAGGAGAAGAGCCTCGAATACAAAGATGTGCCTATGATGGGTAGGACTCACGGGGTTCATGCCGAGCCGATCACATTCGGGTTGAAACTGGCGCTATGGTATGAGGAAATGAAGAGGAACATCCAGAGGCTTGAAGCTGCAAGAGAGGGGCTGATGGTCGGGAAGATATCCGGTGCCGTAGGGGCTTTTGCACATCTTTCTCCTGAGGTAGAGGAGAAAGTTTGCAGAAAGCTGGGACTCAAGGCGG
This sequence comes from Acidobacteriota bacterium, assembly GCA_040752675.1. NCBI lineage: Bacteria > Pseudomonadati > Acidobacteriota > Acidobacteriota bacterium. The sequence goes on along the minus strand of JBFMGF010000003.1, from coordinate 9,613 downwards.
CGCCGGTCTCCAGTCAGATCATCCAGAGGGATCGGTACGCTTTCCTTCTGGCTGTCCTTGCCATAATGTCCTCATCGCTCGATAAGTTTGCCATTGAGATCAGGAATCTTCAGAGGACGGAGATCAGAGAGGTAGAAGAGTACTTCTTGGAAGGACAGAAGGGCTCCTCTGCCATGCCTCATAAGAGGAACCCCATCTCATGCGAGCAGATCTCCGGGCTCGCGCGTGTAATCAGGGGGAACGCCTTCGCAGCGCTCGAGAACATCCCGCTCTGGCACGAGAGGGATATTTCAAACTCCTCCGTGGAGAGGATTATCCTTCCAGATAGCACTATCCTCATGGATTACATGCTCGCGAAATTTACTGAGATAGTGAAGAATCTTATAGTCTATCCCGAAAGAATGCTGCAAAACATCGGCGTAACAAGAGGGCTCATCTTCTCGCAGGCGCTCCTCCTTGCGCTCACACGAAAAGGGGCGAGCAGGGAGAAGGCCTATCGCTGGGTCCAGAGAAACACCGTGAAGGTCTGGAAGGAAGATCTAGATTTCAAAACCCTGATCAAGAAGGACAGTGACATCAGAAAGATGCTGACCCCGGATGAGATCGACCGGATCTTTGATCTAAGAATCTTCTTGAAAAATATCGATAAAATCTTCAAACGAGTCTATGGAAAGTAAATTGACAAGATTTGGTTGCACGAGAAGATGCACAATACGATTCTCTGCCCCAGGGAGGGAAATACTGAGATGAGAGCAAGAGTTTACGTGACTCTGAAGAACGGGGTTCTGGACCCGCAGGGAAAGGCTGTTTGCAACTCGCTTCATTCCCTTGGTTACCAGGAAGTGGAGGATGTAAGGCTGGGAAAGTACATGGTCGTCAGGCTCGGGAATATCCGGGTCGAGGAGGCGAAGAAGAGGCTCGACGAGATGTGCAGGCGCCTTCTTGCCAATACAGTAATCGAGGACTACCGGTTCGAGCTGGATGAGGATAAGCAGATATGAAGTTTGGTATCGTCGTTTTCCCGGGAAGCAACTGCGATCATGATACTTACCATGTCCTCAAGCATGAACTCCATGTCGATGTTGAATTCCTCTGGCACAAGGATGTCGATCTCTCCCCTTATAGCTGCATCATACTTCCCGGTGGATTCTCCTACGGAGATTATCTCCGGTGCGGAGCCATCGCCAAATTTTCCCCTGTGATGCGGGAAGTGATGGAATTCGCTAAAAAAGGTGGTCCAGTCATCGGCATCTGCAACGGGTTCCAGATACTCCTTGAGGCGGGACTTCTACCCGGAGCCATGCTTCGGAATAGGAATCTCCAGTTCATATGCCGGGACGTTTACCTGCGAGTCGAAAACAAACAGACACCATTTACCGGTCTCTTCAATGTAGGGGACAGATTCAGGATTCCGATTGCGCATATGGAAGGGAACTACTTTGCAGATGATGAGACGTTAAGGATGTTGAACGGGGAAGGACGCGTGATATTCCGTTACTGCGACCGTGATGGAAACGCCAAGGACGAGGCAAATTACAATGGTGCCATCGAGGCCATCGCCGGAATATGCAACGAGAAGAGGAACATCCTGGGGATGATGCCTCATCCCGAAAGATGTTCGGAAGCAATTCTCGGCAACATTGATGGACGTCTGATCTTCCAGTCAATCGTCAACCATCTCGAAGGTATTCAACAATCTTCATAATAGGATTGGAGAAAATTGTGAGGAGTTTGCTCAGTTGCTCTCGGCAAGTGTCGGGCAATGACTAAGGGTTCCAAATTGATGGGAAATCATAAAGCGAGGGATAAGGGATGAAGGAGGAACCGGAAGTAACGAAAACACTATCTGATCAGCACGGGATCACAGATCAGGAATACGTGAAGATGCTGGAGATCTGCGGCAGGAATCCCTCCTATACGGAGCTCGGCATCTTTTGCGTCATGTGGTCCGAGCACTGCTCTTACAAGAGCTCGAGAGTGCACCTGAAGAAGTTCCCGACGAAGGCTCCGCATGTTCTCCAGGGTCCTGGGGAGAATGCCGGGATAGTTGATATCGGAGAGGGCCTGACGGCTGTCTTCAAGATGGAAAGCCACAACCATCCCTCATTCATCGAGCCCTATCAGGGAGCGGCGACCGGGGTCGGCGGCATCCTTAGGGATATCTTTACCATGGGAGCGAGGCCAATAGCCTCGATGAACTCCCTGCGATTCGGCTCATTCTCGCATCCCAGGACGAGATATCTCCTGTCGGGTGTCATCGCAGGGATCGGAGGATATGGCAACTGCATCGGCGTTCCAACCGTAGGGGGAGAAATCTCATTCAATGACTGTTATAACGGCAACATTCTCGTCAACGTCTTCAACCTGGGAATCGCAAGGAAAGATAGGATCTTCTTTGGCAGGGCATCCGGGGCAGGAAACCCTGTCATCTATGTCGGCTCAAAGACTGGAAGGGATGGGATACACGGAGCATCACTGCTTGCTTCGGCGGAATTCGGAGAAGAGGCAGAAAAGAAGAGGCCGACTGTGCAGGTCGGTGACCCCTTTACCGAAAAGCTACTTCTCGAGGCCTGCCTTGAATTGATGAAGACGGACTGCATTGTCGGAATCCAGGACATGGGTGCGGCAGGACTGACTTGCTCTACCTTCGAGATGGCAAGCCGCGGAAGAAGCGGCATCCTCATAGATCTCGATAAAGTTCCGAGGAGAGAGGAAGGGATGATCCCATATGAGATCATGCTCTCTGAATCCCAGGAGAGGATGCTGCTTGTCGCCAGGAAGGGAAAGGAAGACAATGTCCTGGAAATATTCAGGAAGTGGGATCTCGATGCGGAAATCGTAGGGGAAGTCACTTCCGACGGGATGGTCACAGTCATGCATGAGGGGAAAAGAGTAGTCTCTCTTCCCGCGAAGCCGCTGGCTGAAGAATCCCCTGTGTACAACAGGCCGATGAAAAAGCCGGCATACCTGGTGGAAGTGAAAAAATTCAATCTTTCAAAGATTCCTGTACCGGATGATCTTAATGAGACGATGAGGGAGATCATCTCATCACCGAACATAGCATCGAAAGAATGGGCCTATCATCAGTATGACTATTCGGTCCGAACGAATACGGTCGTCACTCCTGGTTCCGATGCCGCAGTCATCAGAGTGAAGGGGACGAAGCTGGGGATAACCATTACGACCGATTGCAATCCCCTGTACTGCTATCTGAACCCTTACGAAGGGGCGAAACTTGCCGTTGCCGAAGCGGCTAGAAACCTTTCCTGTGCTGGCTCGCGCCCCCTCGGGATCACCGACTGTCTGAACTTCGGAAACCCGGAAAAACCGGAGATCATGTGGCAGTTCTCGGAAGCTGTGATCGGGATTGCCGATGCCTGCAGGTTCCTTGATATTCCAGTGATCAGCGGGAACGTCAGCTTCTACAACGAGACGGAGGGGAAAGCTATCTTCCCGACGCCGACAATTGGGATGGCAGGCCTCTTGGATGAAGTGAGGCTGCACCTGACCCAGTGGTTCAAGAGGGAAGGAGATCTCATCATGCTCCTTGGTTATAACAGGGATGAATTCGGTGGAAGCGAGTATCTTCGGCTAATCCACAACATTCAGGCAGGACCAGTTCCCTCGCTCGATATTGTGTTTGAAAAGAGAGTTCAAGATTGCGTGAGGCAGGCAGCCTCGATGGGAATCCTTAATTCTGCTCACGATTGCTCCGACGGCGGCTTTGCCGTTGCGCTTGCCGAGTGCTGTTTCTCAGATGAAATGGTCTTCGGCGCTGAAGTTAACCTGTCTTCAACCGCCGCAACGGATTCCTCTGCCATCAGACCCGATTCTCTCCTCTTTGGAGAAACACAGTCGCGGATCATCGTTTCCCTGCCAGAGAGAAATCTGCGTACCTTTGAAGGAATAGCGGCAAAGGTGGAGATTCCATACTGGATCATTGGGAAGGTCGGGGGAGAGGACTTCACTATTTACTCCGATGGAGAGAAGCTGATAGACATCAAATCGAAATTGCTGTATGACCTCTGGAAGAATGCCCTGGCGAAAAAGATTGCCGAAAGAATGCCCGTTTAGTATCATATTTTATACAAGGCGGCTCTTCCGGCCGCCTTTCTGAATTTAAGATATGCAGTTCGATTACTTATCTGACTTATCCCGGGACAAATTCAAGGAAGAGTGCGGAGTTTTCGGGATTTTCGGGCACAGGGAGGCCGCCAACATAACCTACCTGGGGCTCTATGGTCTCCAGCACCGGGGGCAAGAATCTGCCGGCATCGTCTCATCGGATGCCCTCAAACTGCACCGCGAAGTCGGCATGGGATACGTGGCGGAGGTCTTCCAGAAGGCCAACCTCAAAAGGTTGCGAGGCGAGGCAGCAATCGGCCATGTCAGGTACTCAACCGCAGGTGAAAGCAAGATAACCAATGCCCAGCCTATAAAGATAAGTTGTAATAAGGGAGAAATCGCCCTCAGCCATAACGGAAACCTGGTCAACGGTGGAGTCATAAAGAGCGAGTTGGAACGGGACGGCTCAATTTTCCAATCGACATCCGATACCGAGGTTATCCTTCATCTTATAGCCAGATCCAAAGAAAAAGATCTGGTGGATGCCATCGTTGATGCCCTGAACCAGTTGACTGGAGCCTTTTCCCTTGCCTTCCTCACGAAAGATAAGATGATAGCCGTCAGGGATCCAAGGGGTTTCAGGCCTCTATCGATCGGAAAGCTCGATGGCTCTTACGTTGTCGCCTCCGAGAGCTGCGCATTCGACCTGATCGGCGCGCAGTTCCAGAGAGATATTGAACCCGGGGAAATCGTCGTTTTTAACAGCAATGGAATGAAATCGTACAGGCTGCCTCATCGTCTGGAGGCGACCCAGTGCATCTTCGAGTACATCTATTTCGCCAGGCCGGACAGCTTTCTATTCGGGAGGACGGTCAACATAGTGAGAAAGAGGCTGGGTGTCGAAATGGCGAGAGAGACCGAGGTTGATGCGGACCTTATCGTTCCGGTTCCAGATTCGGGCGTTTGCGCGGCCAGCGGATTCTCAGAGCATTCCGGGATCCCCATGGAATTCGCCCTCATCAGGAACCATTACGTGGGGAGGACATTCATCGAACCCAAGCAGGCGATCCGGCACTTCGGGGTCAAGGTGAAGCTCAACCCCGTCCGGGAGCTTCTTAAGGGGAAGAGAGTCATCCTGATCGATGATTCCATAGTCCGGGGGACAACCAGCAGGAAGATCGTCTCAATGGTGAGGGAGGCGGGAGCCAAAGAGGTCCATCTGAGAATCTCCTGCGCTCCGACTAAATCACCTTGCTATTATGGTATCGACACTCCTTTAAGATCTGAACTCATCGCTTCCTCGCATACGATCCCTGAGATTTGCAGGTACGTGCGTGCCGATTCTCTCGGTTATCTCAGCCTCGATGGAATGTTCCGCGCCGTGGAGAATGGGAAAAACGAATTCTGCACAGCCTGCTATACTTGCAAGTATCCCGTAGATTTCCCCCAGGAGGATGTTTCCCAGCTTCTCCTCTTTGAAAAACCGAGGTGAAAAGGTGAGGGTTCATGTCGCACGAAATTGACAATAACATAGCGGTGTGTGATAATGGCTGTCGATTATTGGAAGCCAATTTAAAGCCATTCAATTAACACCTTTATTTGCATATGAAAAAGAAGAAGTTGAGCTATAAAGATGCTGGCGTGGACATAGATGCCCAGGCGGAAGTCCTGAACCGCATAAGGGGGCTTCTCAAGAGTACGTATTCGAAATCGGTCCTGGCGGAGCTCGGGACTTTTGGGGCACTCTTTTCGCTGGATAAGAAGAAGTTCAAAAAGCCGATCCTCGTTTCTAGTGTTGATGGCGTGGGGACGAAGCTGAAGGTCGCTTTCATGACAGGCATTCATGACACGATAGGACTGGACCTTGTCAACCACTGCGTCAATGACATCTTCGTTCAAGGGGCTACCCCGCTCTTCTTCCTCGACTATATCGCCTCTGGTAAGCTCAACCCGGCTGTACTCGAAAAGATTGTCAAAGGGATCGCTCGAGGGTGTAAAGAAACAGGATGCTCCCTAATTGGCGGAGAAACGGCCGAGATGCCTGATTTCTACAGGGAAGGAGAGTATGATGTGGCGGGTTTCATCTGTGGCGTTGTTGAGAAAGACAGTATCATAGATGGAAGCACCATCGTCGAAGATGACCTGATAATCGGACTTCCCTCTTCGGGTCTTCACACCAATGGTTACTCTCTTGCAAGGAAAGTGATCTTTGAGGTTGCCGGACTGAAGTGTGACTCCTATGTGGAAGAGTTCGGGAGAACGGTAGGCGAGGAACTCCTCCAGCCGCATCGATGCTACTACAATCAGTTGAAGCATGCCGTCTCAAAAGGCCTGGTCAAGGGGATGGCGCATATCACCGGCGGCGGCTTGTATGACAATATCCCCAGGATCATTCCGAATGGGGTTGTCGCAAGAATAAGAAAAGGGGGATGGTATATCCCGCCGATATTCTCTTACCTGCAGGCGGTCGGGAACATAGCAGACCGAGAGATGTACCGGACGTTCAATATGGGAATCGGGATGGCTCTAGTGATAGCGCAAGATTCTTACGATGCATTCGAACATGAGATGAAACAGGTTCAGGAGAAGTTCTGCCTGATCGGTGAGATAGACAAAGGCGAAAAGAGAATTACCATCCGATAGAACCCGCACCCTTGATGATTGAATTGTAACAGGGAAAACGGCAAGAGGGACAACTGTATAAGTTGAGGCATGGCTAAAGGCAGGATAGGGATTCTGATTTCTGGCAGGGGAAGCAACATGGTTTCAATCATCGAAGCCTGTAAAGCCGGGAAAACCAATGCTGAAGTCTCTCTCGTCATCAGCAATGAAAAAGATGCGCCAGGGCTGGAGAAGGCTAGGAGCTTCGGCGTGGAAACCATTGTCATAGACCACCGTGAGAGCAAGACGAGAGAAGAGCATGACGCAAAGATGGTTCGGGAGCTGAAGAGTAGGAATGTCGATCTAGTCTGCCTTGCGGGTTACATGAGAATTTTGAGCCCTTGCTTCGTGCAGGAGTTTCAGGGGAGGATCATGAATATCCACCCGGCACTTCTTCCGGCCTTCCCCGGCCTGGACGTCCAGCAGAAAGCCATTGATTGGGGTGTCAAGTTCTCTGGTTGCACCGTCCATTTCGTGGATGAGAAGGTCGATCATGGACCGATTATCCTTCAAGCCATTGTCCCCGTCCTGGATTATGATACGGCGGAAACTCTTGCCGCCAGGATCCTTGAAGAAGAACACAGGATATATCCGGAAGCGGTGAGACTCTTCTTCGACGGAAAATTGAAGATCGATGGAAGAAGAGTCATGATTTCCCAATAGCCTCCTCGAGTTTTTGCCTCCCCTGAAAAATTTATCTTCCTCCTCCAAAACATGCTTTTTGATAACAAGGCTCTAATGACTCTCCCCTTGTGGGAAGGGGAGTGATGCGGAGCCAGAATTGGCGGAGTGGAGGATTTCGATATGCAGAACAATCTTGAGAAAACGAAGATCAAGGAGCTCCCCAGGTCGCTGCAGCCGAGGGAGAGGCTAATCAGCTATGGCGTTTCCTCTCTGAGCAACCCGGAACTGATGGCCATTCTGCTCGGCACAGGAACCAGGAAGGAGAACGTCCTCAGGATCGCCGATAAAATCCTGAAGAAGTATAGGCTGACGACTCTTCCCGAAGTCGATGTGAATGAGTGGAGAAAGAATTCAGGTGTGGGGAAGGTGCAGGCATGCCGTCTGATAGCATCCTTCGAGCTGGGAAGGAGGATCTTCAGCATTAAAGAAGATGACATCAGCAGGATCACCAAGCCACAGGATGTTTACAGGGAGTTCAAGGATTTGAGGAAAGCCAGGAAAGAGCACCTCTGTGCCCTTTACCTGAATGCTCAGAATCAGATTATCAGGAAGGAAACGATCTCGGTCGGAAGCCTGAACACGACGAGAACACATCCGCGGGAGATCCTCCAGCCTGCCATCAGCAATCTGGCGCTGGGATTCATCCTTGTCCATAACCATCCTGGAGGCTCGCTCCAGGCAAGCAACGACGACATCGAGTTCACGAAAACCGTCAAGCAGGCATCCGATATCATGGGAATCGAACTATACGACCATGTCATCATTGCCGATGGCGGCTTCCTGAGCCTTAAGGAGAACGGTTTCATTCTTTGAAAGTGATTGCTGTATATAAGTTCAAAATGTATAATTCAGCGAAACCTCTGGGAAAGAGGAGGAGTGAGGATTTGAAGTTCAAGCCGGTTTATGAGCAACTTGCCTACCTGAAGAAGGGGATCGTCGATCTCGTCCGGGAGGACGAGCTCAAAGAGAAGATTGCCAATTCCTTCAAGACGGGGGAGCCGCTAAAGGTAAAGGTTGGCTTCGACCCGAGCGCACCAGACATTCACCTGGGACACACCGTCCTCATGAGGAAGATGAGGCACTTCCAGGAGATGGGGCACAGCGTCATCTTTCTCATCGGTGATTTTACCGGAATGATCGGAGACCCGACAGGGAGATCGAAGACAAGGCCGCAGCTCTCGCGGCAGGAGATCCTCGCCAACGCGGAGACATACAAGAAGCAGGCTTTCAAGATCCTGCATCCCGAGAAGACAATAATCGATTTCAACAGCCGCTGGCTCGGTGCTCTGGGAAGCGAGGGGTTAATCAGGCTCGCCGGGAAGTACACAGTCGCCAGAATGCTCGAGAGGGATGATTTCGCGAAGAGGTATGCAAGTGGCCATCCCATCAGCATCCATGAATTTCTCTATCCGCTAGCCCAGGGATATGATTCCGTCGCTCTGAAGGCGGATGTCGAGCTCGGGGGAACCGACCAGTTTTTCAACCTCCTCGTGGGAAGGGAGATCATGAAGGAGTATGGGCTCGATCCCCAGGTCGTCATCACGACCCCGCTCCTCGAGGGGACCGATGGCATCGAGAAGATGTCCAAATCTCTCGGTAACTACATCGGCGTGGACGAGCCCCCGAAAGAAATCTACGGGAAGATCATGTCGATCTCGGATGAACTGATGTGGAGATATTACGAGCTTCTGAGTGATCTTACCCTTGACGAAATAAAGAAGATGAAGAGTGACGTGACGCACAAGAAGCTACACCCAAAGAAGGCAAAGTCGGACCTTGCGAAGAAGATCATCGAAGAGTTTTACAGTCGCGATGCTGCCGAGAAGGCGGAGCGGGAGTTTGAGAAGGTCTTTGCGAAAAAAGAAACGCCAGAAGAAATGGATGAGCTCGTCAGGAAGTGCGGCAAGGAGAACATCTGGCTGGCAAAACTGATGGTGGAAGCCGGCATCTCGAAATCGACGAGCGAGTCGATCAGGCTGATCAAGCAGGGGGGAGTCTCTCTTGATGGTCTCAAGATCAGCGATGAGAATACCGAGTTGAAAGCCGGGAAGCCCGCCGAATACCTCCTGAAAGTTGGTAAACGCCGCTTCCTTAAGATTATCTTTAGATAGAGAGGATTGCTATTGACTCTTGCGTTGCATCGAACAAAACTTCCGAACATCTTCACCGATAAATTCATTTGATAATCGCCTGGTTTTGACAT
>JBFMGF010000002.1 GCA_040752675.1 Acidobacteriota bacterium | reverse complement strand
TAAGTAGAGGAGATGCCATGGTAGCGAAAAGAGTCGCCTTCATGAAAACGATTTTCGATCGGCTAGTTGCCGTGTTTCTATTAATGCTCATATCGATTCCTGCCGCAACGCCTTTTGTACAAGAAGAGAATGGGTCTTCAGCTGTATCGACTGAGAACTTTACAGCACCATACTTCACAGATGTGACTGCTGAGGTAGGGCTGGGGGGTAAGCCAGGATTTCGTCTTTCCGTAGGGGATGTGAACGGGGATGGGTATCCCGACATCTTCCTTCATAGATCACAGAATGAAGGAACTGGTGATGTGCTTGACAAACAGTATCTCTATCTAAACGTCCAGGGGGACAACCCATCTGACCCGTACAGCAGGAAGTTCATTGACTACACGATGGAATCGAACATCAGGGCGAACAGGCAGGGAACGACGGAAGGAAGGCATTCAGATGCGGCGATCTTTGCCGATGTTGACAATGATGGCGACCTTGACATCTTCACCTCGGTCTACGTTCATGAAAACTATACGCTGGACAAGGGGAGGAACGACCTGCTTTTGAATGATGGCAGCGCGCATTTTACCCTCGCTCCGAATTCCCCCTTCCACACGGAGCCGATCTACAACACGGCAGGGGCCGTTTTCGTGGAGTACAACAACGATGGGAATGTTGACCTGTATATCGGCAACTGGTACTGTGGCAGTCCTTCCTCATGGTGTATTGCTGCCTTTCCAAGCTACATGACCATTGATCAGTTGTACAGGGGGCATGGCGACGGGAGTTTCAGTAATGTCACGACAGCAGCAGGGATCAATGCAGCGGCAACGTGCATTTACGGCATTGCCACATGGGACTGGAACGAAGACGGATTTGCCGACCTCTTCGCACCGCCCTATGCTTGGACGGCGCTGGGCTCTGTTCCGAGACACTGGAGGAACAACGGCAATGGGACATTCACTCAGGTCCAGAGCGATTCGGATTATGACCTCTACAGAGGAACAGGGAGCGGTGTAGCTTCCTTTGGCAGCATGCCGAGAGATTTTGACAATGATGGAGATATTGACTTCTTTGAGATTCTGACCCACGGGGAAGGAGATGGGGACGGTAGCGTCCATTCCACAACGGTTCCTGATGATAATGATGTCTTTAAGTGGGATTGGTGGAGAGTCAGCGGAAGAACGGCAGAGGATCCGGATATAACTCATCATGGAGATCACTACGCAAGCTGGTTTGATTTCGATGGCGATATGCTGGCTGATTTTGCTCTGACTGAGAGCGGGTATGACAACAACCGGATCTATCTCTTCAAGCAGAAGCCGGATCATACGTTCAGCCCCGTGACGGTGGAATCGGGGTTGAATGGTATCAACACAGCAAACCTTCCTCCGCACAACGTCATCCCGATGGACTATGACCTGGATGGCGATGAAGATCTGCTCGTCGGATTTGCGAATGACACGGATAGCATTCAGCTTTACAGGAATGATGTCGGGACCGCCAACAACTGGATTGTCGTCACACTGAAAGGGGCCGGTGTGTCAGGACTCAGCAATTGCAGCACCATCGGAGCGAGAGTGAGGGTAACGGCAGGCGGCGTCATACAGACCAGGGAAGTTTATGCTGGGAACGGCCACATGGGGCCCCAGGTTCCCCTTAGTCTTACTTTCGGTCTTGGTCAGGCATCCGTCGTCGATTCCATCTATGTTCGCTGGCCGAACCAGAGCCTGACGACGACACAATTGACGAACGTTGCCGTCAATCACTTCATCCGGATCAACGAGTCATGTCCCGACGTTGGCGATCCCACAAATCTTATGGTGAAAAAGGATGTAAGCGACATCATCCTTACGTGGGATGATCCTTCGGTTCCCGGTCTTGCTTGGAATGTTTACCGGGATGAAAGATCAAACCCTATGTACTGGGGTCTGCCTCATGCTGGCAGGATTACGGATTCGGACCCTGGCACACCCGGCATCCAGTACAGGGATGCAGGGGCCGCGGTAGATGGTGCTTCCTACTACTACCTGATCACAACAATAGACGGTTGCTGTGAATCCCCTCTCTATTGAATCAATTATAATGAAGAAATATTCGAAAGGTATCGTTGTTGTGAGAGGATGAAAAAGATCAATCTTGACCATCTGAGCAGCTCCCCCATTCTTTCAGAAGCCAGGGAATCGATGCTGGCATTCCTTTCCGATGATGCAGCGGGGAATCCGCTGAGCAAGCATTTCTATGGTGAAAAGGCGAAGGAGGCACTGGAAGAGGCGAGGGCCTCCGTTGCCGGTCTGATCAGCGCGGAACCCAGGGAGATCATATTCACGAGTTGTGGAAGCGAGTCTAACAACATGGCCATAAAGGGTGCGGCCGCCACTTATGCAAAAAAAGGAAGGCACATTATAGCAAGCCCTATAGAACATCACTCCGTGATCCACCCTTTGAAGACCCTGGAAAAACAGGGCTTTCAAGTCTCCTGGCTGAACGTTGATAAAGATGGACTGGTAGATCCGCAAGAGGTATCCTTCCTTTCACGTGACGACACGATCCTCATAACGGTTATGTTTGCTTCTAATGAGATCGGCACACTGGAGCCTGTTCGGGAAATAGGTAGGATCGCGCGGGAAAAGGATATCCTCTTTCACACCGATGCCGTAGCCGCCGTTGGTTTCGTTCCCATCGATGTCGGAGAGTTGAGCGTCGATCTGTTTAGCCTGGCGGGGAATCCTTTTTATGGACCGGTTGGTTCAGGAGCCCTCTATGTGAGAGAAGGAGTCAAAATGCTGCCTCTTATAGAAGGTGGGGTCCAGGAAGGTGGACTGAGAGCGGGGACCCATAATCTTCCCTCCATAGTCGGGATGGGGGTAGCGGCGAAGCAGGCGATAGAAAATCTTCATGTGCGAAGAGAGCATCTCCTGAATCTAAGAGAGAGGTTAATCCAGGGGGTTCTTGGAGGGATCCAGGATTCGTTTCTGACCGGTCATAGAGCTGAAAGGCTTCCGCACCATGCCAGCTTCTGTTTTAAATTCATTGAGGGGGAAGCTCTCTCTCTGAATCTGAACTTATCCGGGATCGCATGCAGCAGCGGCTCCGCCTGCGCCTCGGAAGCTTCCAGAATCTCGCACGTCCTGCAGGCCATCAACCTTGATCATGTCTTGGCGCAGGGCTCCATAATGTTCACGCTCGGGATTGACAACTGTTCAGAAGATATAGATGCCGTTCTGAATATGTTGTCGCGTTCCATTGATAAATTGAGAAAACTCTCCCCGTTGTAATCAGCTATTTTCCTATTCCTGTACGGGCTTCATCCGCAGCAGGTCATAAATCCAGATGCCGACGCCGGTCAGGAAAACTATCCCGATGTAGATGGCAATCTTGAACCAGAACTGCATCTGTGCCTGAGCCGTCATGTAACCCATCCCGAGTATGCGCTCCAGATAGGACTGAAGGATCCCGGCGACTCCAAAGACCAGGCCGAGTATCATCATCGAACTGCTGGTGATCCAGAATCCCCAGTGTCCTGGAGATTGCTTGAATTTCTGAGCACCTCTCAAGAGAGGGAATGCATAATAAAAGACGGTCAGATTCAGCAGAGCATAAGCCCCGAAGAATGCCAGATGTCCGTGAGATACAGTGACCTGGCTGCCGTGGGTGTAGTAGTTAATCTGCGGGAGCGTGTGAATGAATCCCCAGAGACCGGCCCCGATGAAATGATAGATGGCGGATCCGACCACCAGCGTCCATACCATCTTGTTCTTGATCTCGACCTGGCGCTCCCTGATATGACGGAAGGTATCCCATACCATGAAGATGATGGGGACAGGCTCGAGAGCGCTGAAGATACCCCCGACCCATAGCCAGTATCTAGGCGCGCCGATCCAGTAGTAGTGATGGCCAGTGCCAGCAATCCCGGTGAAGAGGAACAGTCCAATCTCCACATACAACCATTTTTCAACGGTCTGACGTGGAACCCCGGTTATGCGCATAAGGATCCAGGCCATTATGGCTCCTGTGACCAGCTCCCATGCTCCTTCCACCCAAAGATGGATGACCCACCACCAGTAATACCAGTCGATGGATAGGTTCTGATAGAAGGGAATGCCAAAGAGATAGAGCAATGCCAGGAAAAGAAGGCCACCTAAAAGTGTTCCTTGAATCATCGTCCAGTTCCTAGCGCGAATCATCGTCATCCCCACATTAAAGAGAAAAATGAGAGCGCCGACGACGATCAGAAGGTCCAGGCTAAGGGGAATTTCGAGAAGGGGTCGCCCCTGGGTCCAGCCAATGAGGAATCCGATCAATGCGGCGACGCCGGTTGCTAGCAGCAGGATGAGCTGAAAATATGCAAGCTTGGTGCTGAAGAGCTCGCTACGGCTCTCTTCCGGGACCATGAAGTAGGTCCCGCCCATGAATCCGAGCAGCATCCAGAGAACGAGAAGGTTTGTGTGGAAGGCTCTGGCCGTGGCGAATGGGAAGATATCGACCAGCTCCTGGGGAAGCGTGTAAGCATAATTTATTGCAAGCCATATCCCCACCATAACCTGTAGACCGAAAAGAAGCAGGGCAAAAATGAAATAAGGATATGCGACTCTTTGAGATCTGTATGCGATCATTGCTGACCTCCTGTCTGCTGACTTATGAATGTAGCGAGGGCTTGAAGATCCTCGTCGGAAAGATTCGTATAACCGGGCATCGCCGTATTCGGGTTCAGGGATTCCGGCGTCCGGATCTGCTGTTTGATCTTTTCAAGGCTCAGTCGCGACCCCACATCATCCAGTGTGGGACCAACGTTTCCTCCAACCTCCTGGAGTCTGTGACAGGCAAAGCAGTTGTTCTCTTTGAACAGGGCGGCTCCGAGCGACATCGTTCCCGTTTCCAGAAGCCGGTTGACTCCAGATCTGCGTCGGGTCTTCGAATCCTGAGGAGGCCAATCATTGTTGTTGATCTCATCGACCCATCTGAAGAAAGCGACAAGATTATCGATCTCTTCGGGCTTCAGATTCTGCTGTGGCATTTTTCTGAAGGAGCTGGCCAGTACTATCTCGGGCTGCGAGACCACCTTCCAGATGTAGCTTTCCCCACGGCGACTGTACACTTTTGTGAGATCGGGGGCATAGTATCCCCCGAACCCCAGGATGGTATGGCAGTCGTTGCAGTTGTATTTTTGAAAGGCTCTTTTCCCAGCGACAACCTCTTGTGATAATTTGTCCACGTTGGTCAGTGCCTTGACCTGGCGGTGCGTGTCCCATGTGAGGATCAGAAAGAGAAGCGCCGAGATCAAAGTTCCGGAATAAAAGATCCATTTGGCTGTTGCCGTGTTCATTGTTCCCTCTCCTCAATTGTTGTAAAAGTCATTTATCAAATAACCCGTGTAACGCTATTTCATCATAAGACGTTTTTCCAGTTCAAGCACCAGGTGATGGTACTTCTCGTGAACCCCTTCGCCCATGGCTTCCGTTTCGACACGCTCGAACTCTTTCGCGAGATATTGCTGATCTTCGGGGGTGAAGGCATGATTGGCCATGGGATATAAGATATTGTTCTCCTTGAAGATGTGCTGGGAGAGGAGATCGACGTAGCCGTGCGCATTGTTGATGATCTCTCTTTTAGCCAGGTGATCCCCTTCTTGCAAAGATAGCGCTGCTGTCTTCATGTTGCGCGTGAAACGCCTTCCTTCCTCATGCTCTTGCAGCATGACGCCTATCGGTCCATTGCTGAGAGAGAATCCCCTCTTTTCCATTAACTTGAAGAGGATATTTTCCTCTTTTGCATGATGGCATCGATCTGCGAAGTTCTGAATGAAATCGACCATATGCAAGAACGCCTCTGCCGGCAGTCCATCACCTTCTTCCAGACGCTCTGCAGCGGTTCTTACCACCTTCAGCATCCTCTCGATGACATCGTGCTCTTCTACCAGGATATCGGATGTGTAAGTCATTGTTTGTTCCTCCTTGATTTATTCGTCATGCAATCATCTTGTTACGATAAAGTTATTTTGAAAGTCTATTTTCACCTTCAATATTTTTCATATCGGCTCCCAGCTCATAAGAGCCTTCATAATCCGGAACCCGCCCCCGGTTGTGATGATACTGCGGGTCCTTCAGGTGCATTATGTGATACTGATACTGTGGGATGGAAATGCTGCTATGCCAGCGGCCTGTCCATCGAGCAAGAGTTGTTCCTGTCAGAAAGAGAAGGACGAGCAGCATGGCATAAGCAAGTCGTGGAAGCCTGAACTTTTTCCTGGTTACGGAAATGTACACCGTGTCTTTCACGGGACATGCATCCACGCATTGAAGGCAGGCATGGCACTCATCGGAAAAAACGGCACCCGCCTTGTGCACTTTGATATTTGCCGGACAGGCCTTCGTGCACTTCTTGCAGTCTATGCAGGTCGCGTCGTCGCGGTGGATCTTCCATGGGCTCAACCAGCTCAGAGCTCCCAGAAGCGCGCCATACGGGCAGAGGTAGCGGCACCAGGAATAAGGGATGAGGATCGATAACAGGAACAGGATGACCAAGACCCAGAAGGTCGTGATGGAGATCTCAGAAAAGAATTTCAGCATCTTTATGTCGGCTACCTGGTTATAGGGGCTGTAAAGGAACCGACGGAGCTCTCCTGTGTTCATCTGGACGAAAATTGCCCAGAGGAAAAAGAGTAGCAAGAGATACTTGAGGCTGCGCAGAGGATAATCGAGCCAGCGACCCAGATAGAGATACCGATCGGAGAGAAACTTTCTTAACGAGAATAGAAATTCAGAGAGGAGGCCGAAGGGGCATACCCAGCTGCAAAATCCTTTTTTCAGGAAGAAAGCGGTTGCAAGAATGATCAGAAGAAGGGTCAGTGAAGCCGGGTGGATCGTATTATAGATTCCGCTCAGAATCCAGTATTTCAAGCTGATCAAAGCGCTGATGGGAAGAAAGGCTTCCACTCCGGGAGGGCGCGGGATGTTTGGTATCTGGCCGCTCTCAAGCTGGCCGACAAACAGGATGAATTGAGCCCCAATCAACAGAGTCAGCATGAGAAAGCCGATCTGTACCAACTTGCGATAAGGTCTGATCCGGAAAGAACTATCTGCGTTTTTCTCAACCGCTTTTATTTCGATATCGCGTTCTTCTATCTCTATCATCTTCTATTTCAGATATATATGTCTTCAATATTCCCCAGAATTCCTATTATCAGAAGAGATCAAGGACATTCCTCTCATGCGCTCTTCTTTTTTCTTGGAGGCTTTTTGACCAGGTCTGCGATCCTGTATCCCTTCTCCTCTATCCTGGTAGTCATCTTAGCAAGGGTTGTGTTCTCGAAGATTGACTGAATATCCCCTCTGATCGCCTTCCATTCCTCATGAACTGGGCAGGGATTTTCATCCAGACACTGCTCGAGACCAAGGAGGCATCTGCGGAAGAAGTCAGGCTCCTCGATAGCCATGATGATATCCATCAGGGTGATGGACTTTGGCGACCGGGCCAGGGCGACTCCTCCCCGGGGTCCTTTGAAGGATTTCATTATATGGTGCTGTGTCAACTTCTGGAGGATCTTCGTCAGGAAATGGAATGAGATGTTCAGGTTACCAGAGATCTCTCTGATCGGAAAGTATTGCACACCGGGCTTCGAGGCCACGTAGAGTGCTGCTCGTATTCCATAGTCGCATGTTTTCGATAGCAGCATTGCAATTCCTTAATTTAAGACATTTTTGTCTTAATTATACAACCTTTTTTTCCTCTGTCAAGCTCGTGAAGGGATTTAATTTTCCGGGGAATTTTTTGATGTTAAAGAATTCAGGGCCTGTATGATATCTGGATTGCCGGGGCTATGTATCAAAGCCTTCTTGAGGTGATGCCTGGCTAGCCTTGTATGGCCAAGTGTGATGTAGATCCTGGCCAGCTCAACCCGCGCGGCGACGTTTTCCCTGTCGAAGAAGATAGCCTTCTTCATCTCTTTGATTGCTTCCTCCAGATTTCCCTGCTCCTTGAGAAAGAGTCCCCGGGATATCCTGTGGTAGGGATTCTTCGATTCAACCTTATTGAGCAGGTTAAGATATTTTTCCCCTTTCTCCTTCTCCCCCATCTGGAGGTAGAGGTTTGCCAGGTTCCCGTGAGGAGCTTCGTAGTCCGGGGCCAGCTCGATGGCTCTCTCGTAATAGTAGATAGCCTCCTGGTAATCTTTCCTTCTGCTCAACGTAACGCCCAGATTGTTGTATCCCCAGGTGAAATCAGGACTGATCCTGATGGAAAGGGTGAAATTCTTGATTGAGTCCTCGATCTTTCCATCCATCAGGGCATCGTAGCCGAGATTGTTGTAGTAGCTGGATATAGCCTCAAGATCTTCCATTTTCTTATAGCCGAGGTATTTCTTTGCGTTGCTCGCGAAGTCGATGAGTTCCACCTTTGTCCCGCTGTAATATCCACAACAGATGTGCCTCTGGTTGACCACAAGCCCTTCCAGCAGGTCGTACTCGCTGATCTCAAGGATCTCCACGAAAAAGGCATCAACGCCCACCGATCGTGCCATTCCGACAAGTAGGTTTGTGAAGGCGAGACAGTTCCCCCTTCCGTTCCGGAATGTCTCGATGGCCGTATAGCTCTTATACTGGTCGTACTTCAGATTGATATCCTTCTTGTTCAATATCTTGGAAAGAAGGGCGGTCATCTTCTCTTTACTGCTGGAAAGCCCTCTCGTCGCATCGATGGCCGCCTTCCTGATCTCATCATCGATTTCAAAGGGGATTATGATTTCTTCCGATTCGGCGGGGCCAACCCTTTGCGAGATTAACGACCGGATATTTTCGGATGAGGGCTTCTGAATGCCCGGCATGCAGGCAATGAATTGCAGGAAAAGAATCAAGGTAAGAGCGGTCCACAAGACATTCCGCGTGAGACCAATCCATAGGATAATCCGCCGGGATCGTAATGATCCCGGATCAGGAATGACCTTTCTTTTCATGATTGGCGATCTTGATCTTTTCATAGCAGCTGGGGATCTCTGCCATTCACCAGTCACGCAGTTGTTTTTATATTACACGACAATTCTATTGTATGGAGAGATATTTATCAAACGGAGAAATGATTGGATCAGCCGAAGAATCTCTTTGTAAATGCTATAAACTGATGGTCATCCATCTTCTCTACGATCCTGGGGATGTATTCTCCTCCATCCTGAATGGTCACGCCGAGCTCCTGAGGTCCTCTTATATACAGAGCCAGGAATTCGGCAAATCTTTTAAGCTCTCTTTCGATCCACGTAGAAGCTTCGGAGGCGATCTTCAGTTTCTGGATATTTTCGAGGATATTGGCCGGCCTGACTTCTAGCAGCCATCCTGTCTTGTAGGGGTCCTTTCTCAAGATCTCAGGATCGGAGAGGACTTCCTCGTTGATAAGATTTATGACGCCATCGATCGGCGAGGCGAGATCGATTCTTCTGTTGCCCTGAACGATGGTGGCAAGGGTGATAAGAATGAGAATAACGAATGTCAGTAGAACCAGTATTATGACCATCTCCTACCCCTTCTGGTCGGAGATAGTCTGCATGATGCGATATGTATGCTCCTTCCTGTTTTCGAGCATGTCGATCTGCATCGATTTCTTGATCGTCTCGCTCAACAGAGAAGCCGACCTCAGAATCGTTTCGTTCAAGTGCTTCTCCTGGATGGTCAGCTTGATGTAGCCGAAGGAACCGTTAACGATCACGGCCACAATGGCGACGGAGAGGATGATCTTGAAGCCGATGCTCTTGTGCAGTTTAAGCTCTCGCATGACAGGTGTTTTTATTACTGAACTTTGGCAAAAATTTTTGATAAAGGTATTGACAGAAATTTTTTTTGTCATATAATCAGATATGTATAATAGCTTATCTGATATAAGCCATGATGAGCAGAAAAAGGATCAGAACCCTG
>JBFMGF010000001.1 GCA_040752675.1 Acidobacteriota bacterium | reverse complement strand
CCCGCTTACTCCTCCTTTCATCCGTTCGGGCCTTCCCCGTGCCCCGTCGCACTGCTACTACGCCCTCTGCTGACTCCTGCGCAACGGTCAGGACGATTCATTCCGCATATCCGGTTCCTGTTCGTCGTCCCGCGTCTTCGGATTGGGCTTCCTCCAGACCCCGCCTCACGGCGACGCCCTTGCCCTTCTCCTTGCCTTCGGCTCCGCGAAAACCTGGCGCTGGGACTTGCACCCCGCAAATGGCATATCATGCCCGGCACACACGTTGCCACTAAGCTGCAGTGCTAAGCACTGTCAGCTTGAGCGGTGGGTTACGCTGATTAAGCCATTAATTAAACAAAGTTAAAATCAATCGCTAATTATTATTAGCCTTATTATCTACTTCTACATGCCAAACTGGATCAGCCAAATATCCTCTTTTATATCCTTCAAAAATGCCTTCGTCAGATACGAAATACATTGCAGGATAGAATCTTGCGTAAGCAAGATAATCAATGAGGGGCCACCCCACGAGAAAATGATTAGGAGCGTTCATAACAAGTCGATTAAATTCTTTAGTTCCTCCTGAACTGAAAAGCACCATAAGAAGATCGTAACCTTCAGGAGGCTTCCATCTTGTATTATGAAGATCTCGAAGCCACAAAACACAATAATGACAATCAGTTGTAGAAACCAGAATTGCAAGACGCTTGCCGCGAAATTCTTCTAAGGTAACGACATCATTCTGAGCATTAACTAAAGTTAGATTTGGAAATGTCTCACCCAAATTCTCATGTAGTTTCAGCTCTGCTACAGCTATTAGATCTTCTCCCTTTTCAATAGAGGCAATCTCAGGAGGAAAAGGTCCACGTACGAGTCTAGAATCATCAGGTCTAAATGCTATCATAACGCATGAGAAAATTGATATGCTGAGCCCTAGCGTAAGAATCAATATTGAAATGCTTCTAAATCTATGCACTAATCTGCTCCTGAATAAAAATTTATTCATAATGTTTTTGGATAGATCATTTACTACTCTATTCAGCCTAACGATAGCGCTCAGTGGCCGGCGCCTGGCGGGCTGCTTGCCCCGCAAGCAGCATGACAGGCAGTACGGTCTGCTGGAGCGCATGGTTAGTGCGCCGCTTTAGAAATGCGATGCAACACATAATTTGGCTTTTCAGAATCAAGATTAATGGCTCTATCTTTGAATAGATAAAGCTTAACCACATCCCCTGTGAACCTAAAAGCATATCGATCATCTCCTAAGGCGGCCTTCTGCCGCAACCAAAAAATCTTTTAAGCTATTTCCTCTTTAAAAAGTAAGCGTTCCTCCTGCATACTATCTCCTGTGTTCAACAGAAAAGGAGGAACACTCACATGAACGAATTTATCAAGAAACATTCTACCAAAATCTTTGTCTTCGTTTGACAGAATTCTTTTTAAAGGACACCTGCCGATCAGTTACGCCAAAGGCATGGAGAATTTCCTCGCCAGGCAAGGACTCCTCCTCCGAGACTTCAAAGGCTTCATCGCAAAACATTCAACCTGCTTGAAACACTACACCCAGGACATTGCTGCGAAAGCCAAACGTCCCTACCGGTATCTCACCAGAACAATCAGGAAAGAAGAACTCGCCAGGAAAATCGCCTGCGAGGACGGGATCACATCCGGCTTGATCTGCGTCTTCGCCATCCTCGAAGGCTGCCAGAGTTTCAAGCTCGTCTATGGGGAAGGTCGCCCAACAATAGTCAATGCTCCGCGAAAATGTCTCCGCCTCTACTTCTACTTCATCGATCCCGTTTTCGGATTCACGCACATCCGCCTTCAGACCTGGTTTCCCTTCACTCTTCAGGTATGTCTCAACGGTCACGACTGGCTGGCCAGACAAATGGATACGCGCGGCATCGCCTACCAGAATGTTGCGAACGCTTTCATCCAGATCGATGATCCCGGCCGCGCACAACGGCTGGCCGACCGTTTTCCCAACCTCCCATGGCCCCGCATCCTCTCCAGCTTTGCCCGCAAGGCTAATCCCCTGATGAAAACTCTGTTGAGCGGCATGGAGTACTACTGGGTTGTTGACCAGTCCGAGTACGCCACCGACGTCATGTTCACCAGCCGGAAGATGCTGCAACCTCTGTATGAAAATCTGCTGAAGCATGCCACCCTCTGCTTCAGTGCCGAGGATATCATGACCTTCCTCGGAAGAAAACTGCACAGCGGTTTCGCCGGCGAAATCATCAACACCTTCGCAAAGCGGTGGCCGGGCGCTCGTATCAAACACCGGATGAAGGAAAATTGGATCAAGATGTACGACAAGATCGGATGCGTCCTGCGAGTGGAAACAGTCATCAACCACCCGTATGAATTCATGGTCCGTCGCAGGGGCATATGGAAAGGAGAGTGTGTGGTCGGATGGTTCCCCATGCGAAAAGGCGTGGCTAATTTCTATCGCTACGCCGAGGTCTCCAGGGCTGCCAATGCCCGCTATCTCGATGCCCTCGCCGTGGTCGATGATCCAGCTATCGCTTACAGACAGTTGAACCTTCTCGTGGAACCCGTTCGGTGCAATGATCGCCCTTACCTGGGCTTCAATCCCGCATCTGATGCTGATATCCGCCTGTTCTCCGCCGTCATGCGTGGTGAGCACATGATCAGAGGCTGCCGGAACAAGAATATCCGGTTTCATCTGTTCTCTCCTGCCAGAGGCGTCTGTGAAAACAGACGACAGAGCGCCGCTGTCTCTCGTCTCTTCAAACGTCTTCATCTTCGAGGTCTCATTGCAAAATTCCCAGATCCCGCCGTTGGCGTGTCACCGCCAGCGGCCAGACAATCATGTCTATGGTGCTCAAGCTTCACCATGAATTCTACCCGCAAGCCTGCTTGAGGGCTGCTGCTTGAGCGCACTATCTTCTACGCGTTTTGCGAAGAAGATTCAACGGAAGAAACTATCGGGAGCGAATAATGAAAGATACGATTCGATTTGGCATTTCCATGAGCACTTATCTTCTCCATGATTTCGATCGCCTCATATCAAAAAGAGGATATAAATCAAGATCGGAAGCCATAAGAGATATAATCCGCGAACGCCTTGTCGATCAGGAATGGTTTGATCCGCATAAAGAAACGATAGGGACAATAACCTTAGTATACAGTCATGAAGTTCGGGAACTAGCAGCCGTTCTCACATCTCTGGAACACGACTATTATAAAAACATCCTCTCTTCGATGCATATCCATCTTGACCCTCACAATTGCCTGGAAGTTCTCATTGTCAGAGGGAAAAGCGGTATCATTAAAAAGATAGCCGATAGACTCACCAGCACTAAGGGAGTTAGACACGGTAAGTTAACCATGAGCACTATAGGAAAAAAATTGACTTGAATCCTTAATGTCCTTTATCATGGCAAATGTGACCCTCAATCAAATCTGTCCTATCAACCAATTTGCCTTCCAAGAATTTACTTCTTATTTTCAGCCTTTCCTTCTAATCGTTCCTCCAGCTCCCTGATGCGATTTTCTAATTCCATTTTTTCTTCCTTCAGCCATTGCACCTCTGCTTCGATATCCTCTTTCGCATAAGATTCTGGTGCTTGCCATCCCCATCGATGAACTTGTGATGCGTGAACGATTCTCCCACTCGGGTCTGCATAAAAAGCATCTGGTCCCCAACCACACCGACAAGGTCCAATGTAAGTATATCCGGAGGGAGCACCTGAAGTGGGCCAACCTGCCCACCAACCTCTTCCTCTTCCCCGTCCCCCTCCATACCATCCATAACGTCCATACATTGTTATTCACCCCCTTTCTTTTTCTTAATCAGATCATGGTGAAATGACCTTTCTCTGATGAGATTAACCTGGCATTTGGGACATACCTCCTCTCGGCATGGAATTCCTTGTGCATGCGGTTTCTTATAACCGCATTGTGGACAAACACAATGTCCAACAGGTCCCATACCTCTGATCCATTTTTCTTCTTTCATTTCTTTACCTCTCTTTCTTCCATGGCCAGTTTTAGCCTGGATGTTCAATTATCTTGAGCCTCCTGATCTTCGCCTGAAGCCCCCTCTTTGACCGCCGCCTCTGCGACCAGGCCTTCCTCCCCCACCTAAACCCCTTCTTCCGCCTGAGCCTCCTCTTCCTTCAGGAGCTCTTCCTGCCCCCTGGGCTCCTCTGCCTCCTAAACCCCCTCTGCCCCCAGCAAATCCACCTCGCCCTGTAAAACCTCTATCTTCTTCTGCCCGAAGAATGTTGATGCTGCTACAATGCGAACATTCCGTGGGTCTTGGCATTCCATGAGCCACTTCCCAGGTATGCCCGCAATCCGTACAGCGAAACCTCCTGGTAATCATGATGTAGTCACCTCCCTCTATGCTTAAAGCTTTTCCTTGAACCAAACATTCCGCAATCTTTCTATGAGCTTCTGTAAGAATCCTGCCGAATGTCTGGCGCGAGATTTTCATTTTCTTGGCTGCTTCCTCTTGATATAATCCTTCAAAATCAGCAAGCCTTATAGCCTCAAACTCATCCATGCTGAGGCTGACCTCATGCAAAAAGCGAAGAGGTATCCCTTGCGGCTTGAAAAAACTGGACCCCGGGTGGAAGCGAATCCAGCGACATAATTTTGGTCTTGGCATGGTTCTAATTCGATGTTAATATATTATGAGCATATGCTCATTATAATTTTAATTCTTAAAACCATTCTTGTCAAGATTTTCTCAATGTGAGGAGGTATAAAATGCCTTTCTTTGAACCTTTGGAAAAGATGAATCCCAAGCATGTTGATCTGGAGAGAGCCAGGAAATCGCTCCGCGAGGAGCTGGAAGCCATTGATTATTATCAGGAAAGGATCGATGCAACTGATGATGCCACTTTAAAAAAGATCCTGGCTCATAATATGAATGAGGAGAAAGAGCATGTCGCCATGCTCATGGAGTGGATCCGAAAAAATGATCTGGGGCAGGACAAAATGTTTAAAGAGCATGATTGAAGATTAAGAAGATTAAGAGGATTGATGGGAAGCTTTGCGGCCTTTTTTGCTTTTCATTTTTTGAATCTTCCCCGTTAGCCACCCCACCTTGATTTTCCCTTGGGGATTGAGTTGAGGCAAATATGGTTTGATATCCAGAAGTGGAGTATTGTCGAGAACATCTATGCCTCTGACATAGAGGATATTACCTTTTCTTTTGAGCAATTCCACTATACTTATGCCTATTTGATTGGGTCTTCCCGGATACCTGGTGGAGAACAATCCTCGCCTCACCGTATCCAGGAAAGGCGTGACTTTCAGAGAATATCCTTTCGATCGATGAAACCAATAGATCAAGATGATATGAGAAAAACCGTCCAGATCATCCAATCCTTTCTGGTATTTTTTAAAAACCTCCGCTCTTCCCGTTTCCCTGGATTGAGTCGTTTGTATCGGTGTTACTTTTTTAGATCTAAAAGAGGTTCTTATCTTTCCAATGGGAACGAGTTTCATAATATTGTTTTTCTCCTTTATTTAAAACATTCAACTTCTATCTTATTTTAAACTTCTGATAACTCAATTTCTATCGAAAGAGCAATATAGTCCTCTCACCTGCCTTACTAAACTGATCAGATTCTCTGCTGATGTCTCTCTCGATATGCAACTGCATATTTTCCCTTGCTTGTTTAGTATGGCCATGGTAAAGCTTGTACTATGAGCATCTAATCCTATAATGTTCATGTCGGGTCTCCTTAAGCTTATAGATTTTTGTAAACTGCAATTTCTATTTTAGCTTCTGGATGCCCGATTTTTACATTATCATCTTCACCTGAGCTTTGTGCCTCAGCGTCCCCCTCCTTCAAAAATCCAGCAGAGCATGGCGTTGGAGGTCATACCAGCAGATATCTTTTGACGGGTTGATTCTCCCTTGAGGAAAAGTCTGCCTTATTCTGGCCTCTTCTTCCCCGATTCCTTCTCTATCCATTACCGATTGAGCTTTTTCTTCCCTTTCATTCCCTATTGACAATCATTTTTCTACTAAAGTAATATCATGGGAGAAAATATTGAGAATCAAGCGTGCTTCATAGTAAGGATGGAAGAGAAAACGACGCCGGCTGGAAACGAATTTCCTAACCCTTGATACCACGTACGAGCCAGGAGGCTTGTGCTGCAAGTTCCACGGAGTCTGCCAGGGCGACACCCTGCAACTGAATTAAGGTTAGAGAGGGGCTCCGACAAGCAGAGAGCCTCTTTCCTCTTATTTTTTACACTCCTTCTTGCATAATATTGGATTGGCGTTAGTGGGATGGAAGCTGAAAAAAAGGTTAAGAGGAGAATTGCTGAAAAAGCCGCTGTTTTAGCCATGGCTACCGCAACAACGGTAATGCCGGCAGTAGCTCCCTTCATATCCGCCAAACCGTTAGCGGAAGAGCATGCGAAAGACGAGAAAAAAACTGCCAGCGCGCCACAAACGAAAGCCGCGAGAGGCGGCGGGGAGCTGACGCGCCTCCTATCTCAAACGCTGAACACCTCGACCGTCAACGACTCGAATGTCGACGCGGTTTCCAAGAAGGCAAGCGACGAGTTCAAGCAAGTGGAGATGGGGTTGCGCGCTGCCTCTGTGCCGCTCTTGACAACGTGGCTCGACTTGGCGGACTATCACAAGGGCAAGTGGGAGCAATTGCCTGAAGAAAAGAAGGGGGAGGCAAGGCAGAAGGCGGACGAAGTTTTCTACCATTACTCGGTGAGGTGGAATGGATTTGAAGAGGCGAAAAAAGAAGTGGCCGACGAGGGACAACGCGCTTTCCTCCTCCACCGCCTCTCAATACACAACGCTTACTTGGTCATGCGAGGGCTTGGGATGTCTTCAGGGCTTGCGGCGAACCAAGACTTTTGGAGCGCTTACAACAGGCTCGTGGGGCCGGCTAAAGAGTTCGGGCTTTTGAGCTGGCGTGACGCGCACGTGATTCCCGAGATGATGGCAGAGCAAGCGGAATCTGACAGGTTCGAGCGGGGAATAAGAAAGGGGGAGCAGGACGCGAGCGCTGCTGGAGCAAACCTTCAAGCGGTGAGGTGGGAGCTCGAGAGGGCGAAACAAAAAATGGGGGAAGGAGAAAGCGATGCTGCCATGCAGCTCGTGCGGGATGCCGTAAAGTCGCTGCAGATCGCGAGAAGCTTTGGGGCGCCCAGGCACAGTATTAGGGAAGTGCTTTCTGCGGCAGTTAGCGAGAAAACGGTGGCTGGCTTGCTTCACGCGGCAATTGAGGAGAGGATGGAAGCGGTTACTGGCTTGCTTGCAAAAGACGTTAGCGTGCCAGTAGTTAGATTTCAGGAGGAAGCGAGGCAGCCTATCCCCGGGGCCGTGAAAGAAGAAAAAGTGGTGGTGGAGGCGCCCAAGCCGAGAAAACTCAACCGCGATCTGTTCGTGCTGGAAGAGCTTGACGCGCTCGCAAAGCAAGCGAGCGGAGCCGACTCGCTTAAAGACCATGTGGGGGTGACAACCACTGCCGCAGCTGTTTTCCACGGATTGCTTCAAGAGATTCTCGGCGAGAAAGATTACGAGTGGATTCGCGAGCTCTACGTTTCGAAGCTGCCTACGAAACAGAAAAAGGATGCGCTAGGCAAGTTTGTCTTGCTCGGGAGCTCTGTTTTAACGAGCCCTGAAGTCCGCGAGGAGCTCGTGCGCTCGGGAAAGATAAGGGAGGTGGCAGGCCAGCTCGCCATCGTCGACTCCGCAGAGCTTTGGGCGGACATCGGAGACCTTTGGATGGAGAGGGCGGAAAAAGCTTGGAGGAAGGCATCCAATTCCCGTGGCATAAAAGAAAAGCTGATTGCCTTGAATGAGTCGATGCAGAGCCTCAGAAACGCTCAAGCGAGCTACGTGCAAGCCTCCTGGCGCTTCCTCGAGGAAGAAGTGCCTTCAGTAATCCACTTGAACATCGGCGCGTGCGCCCAGCAAATGCTTGCCATAAGGGAAGCGGTTTTGGGGGGCAACAATGTGTCAGACCCGAAAATGGTTGAGGTCGCGGAGGCAATGCTTTCGGACAAGGAAGCGCTCGCGATGGCTTCGGTTGTCGAAGAAGCCTACGGTAAAGTAGTGGAGCGCGGCCCGCACGGGACAGCGAAGCAAGGAGCCCCGCAAGAAGAATTCGATAAAAACTACGTTTACTATGCGACTGCGTTGGCGCGGCTCGCGAAGTTCAAGCAATCCATGGGAATGGAAGCGGAAGCTGGAAAGCTCTTGAAAGATCTAGACAAGATTCCGCCTGCGAACGGCCACCAGTATTATGCAAGAGGGGTGGTGAGGCAAATGGTTTTAAGCGATTTGGAGGGCGCGAGAAAAGACTTCGATGGGGTGCTCAATTTTACTGCGGCTTCAGATGACTTGAGGGCGCAGGAGACCAAGAGGCTGGCTTTAGAAAATTTGCGCGAGATAGACAAGCTACTTGCGCAAGAAACGGAGAGAGCGCTTAAAGAAGCACAATAATTGCCGGAAAGGCCGCGAGCCCTGCAAGCCCGAGCCTCATCGACTCGTTTTCAGGGTGCATTTTTACCTGAAAGGCCTTGAGTCCCTCCTCAGCTTCATTATCGAGCTCCGGAATCCCACTTGGCCGAGAAGCTGCCTGTAAGCGCGCTCCAACTCGATTCTGTCGAGCGCAGCCCGCAAGTCCGCTTCAATAAATACCGCTGGGTAGGCATAGGACTTGCTGAGCCTCGAGAGAGAGCAAACGGTGCTCGCGATGGAATCGCGCTTGTCTGGCGCGCCCATGAACTCGATTCGCAAGGGCCTGTCCTCAGAGACGGGCTTTGCATAAAAAGCAACTGCTTTCTTGCCCCACTCGCCCAAGTCCCGCAACACCGGGTGCTCCTTGCTGGAGTGCGCGTAAGAGAAAGTGCGCTCCATGGGTTCGAGGAGAAAATACAGGAAGGAGGTGTCGTGGGAGTGGGAGAGCACGCCTGCGCTCTCTGGAAACGCTTTCCCCTACTGTCCTTTATCACGCCGGCCAGAGAACATCGGTGCGATTCGGCTGCTTCGTATAGGCTCGTGTACTCGCCTATCACCCTCCCGTACAACTCATTCACTTCCGAATCCTTGGGGGGCTTGTCCGTTATTTGGGGCACGACAGAGCCATCCAAAAACAAGTATTCCGGCTCGAACTTCTCGATCGCCTCCCTCGCCACCCGCAGCTCTTGCCCCAGCCTGAAAAGCGACTTGTGACAGTTGAACTCGTATGACTCGAGCGAGCTCAACGCATCGAATTCGGGTCGCGGCGAGCTCTCAGGGTGGTATTTGTGGGATGAGATGCGCGAGCCCTTGTCAGTGTGTGATTTTCAATTTGGGAGGATCACCACTGCCATATTCTGGTTCTTTGCGGATCCTGGTATGTTCTGTGAAAGCCCAACTTTTTCATGTCCAGGATATACCGCCAGAGGCACCCAGAAAAGACTGTTCTCTATCGTGTGCTCTTTCATCACTTCGAGGAATTCCTTTCAGAATATCAAAGTCGGTTCGAACGAACCTAAAAGTTTCAAGCTTCGACGATGGCTTGATGGCTCGATTCTTCGCCAGGGAGGTCTTTTCTCTGCTCCTGAAAGAAGAACTCATCAGTATCCGGCCCCCTCCTCTCTTTAGAGAGATTGTCTCTGGATGAGAAAGAGGGTCAGGTCATCTACCAATATGGGAAGGGAAGCTTACAGGAAGAGCGGATGGATTACCTGGAGTTCATCGCCAGAGTGACCTCCCATATCCCGGAGAAACATCAGGTCATGATCCGCTACTTTGGAGCTTATGCCAATGCCCATCGAGGCAGGATGCGCAAGTTATCTGAAGAACGTCATCCTCTCAGGATCATAGAAAACGAATTTCCTAACCCTAAAATTGCAGGATACCAGTCTCAGGGAGAAGGCTCATTTCTCCTCTCCGAACCCGGGAAAGAGTTTTTCTCCTTCTCGAATTCTGGGAATAGAAAGACGACCTCTCCATCTTTCAGGAATCCAAGCCTTTCGCGCGCAAGCTTCTCCTTGCAATAATCGTCGTTCCTCAGCCTGTCTATCTCTTTAACTAGCCTGGCATTCTGCTCTTCCAATTGCCCGACCTCCTCGCAGAGCGAGGCGAATTCCGATTGGATCCTGAGAACGCTCAGGAACCCCCTGTCCCCGAAGACAGCCTTGACGAGCAGCGTCAGGACGAAGAGGACGCTAAGCACGGCCAGGATCCTCGTGGTGAGTTTCTTCCTCTTCTTCCGAGCCTTTTCTCTCCCCGAGACGGGCAAAGTCTCATTGCTGGTTGGAAAAGCAATTTTCAGTTTTATAGGTTTCATCCTTTCTTAAAGATCCTTAAGCCAGGATATATGGCATCTTTGCCGAGATCCTCCTCTATCCTGAGAAGCTGATTGTACTTCGCCGTACGATCCGTTCGTGACGGTGCTCCCGTCTTGATCTGGCCGGCATCCATCGCGACAGCCAGGTCCGCAATTGTCGTGTCCTCCGTCTCGCCAGATCGGTGAGAGACTATCGTAGTGAATCCCGCTTCCCGGGCCAGTCTCATTGTATCAAGAGTCTCGGTCAGTGTTCCCACCTGGTTCAGCTTGATGAGAATGGAGTTTGCGATACCTTCCTCTATCCCCTTCCTGAGGATCTTCTGATTGGTCACAAAGATGTCGTCGCCAACGAGCTGGATTATTTTCCCGAGCCTTTGCGTAAGAATCTTCCACCCGTTCCAGTCGTTTTCTGCCATTCCATCTTCCAGCGATACAACGGGATATCTCTTCACAAGATACTCATAGTAATCCACCAATTCCTCTGCCGACTTGGCCGACTTCACTTCGGCCTTCAGATTGTAATAGCCGTTTCTATAAAAACTCGAGGCCGCTGCATCCATGGCGAGAAAGAGCTGCTCTCCGGGTCTGTAGCCAGATTTCTCGATAGCCATTACGATCATCTGAAGGGCTTCTTCATTATTCTTGAGATTTGGCGCGAACCCTCCCTCATCGCCAACGGATGTGATGAGCCCTCTCTCCTTCAGGACCTTCTTCAACATTTGAAATACTTCGGCACCCATCCGAAGCGCCTGGCGGAAACTATTGGCTCCTGCCGGAACTATCATGAACTCCTGGATATCAATGTTGTTGTCAGCATGAACACCCCCGTTCAGGATATTCATCAGTGGGATGGGAAGCTCCTTCGCATCGGTTCCACCGATCTGCCTGTACAGAGGAACACCAAACGTCGCGGCAGCGGCCTTTGCAACGGCCAAGGAGACTCCAAGAATAGCATTGGCTCCCAGCCTGGATTTGTTCTCCGTACCATCCATCCCTAAGAGAGTTCTGTCAATGAAGGACTGATCGAATACATCCATACCCGAGAGAGCAGGTGAAATTACATCATTCACGTTAGCCACTGCCTTCAGGACACCTTTCCCTAGGAATCTTTTTTCATCGTCATCGCGCAGTTCCAGCGCTTCCATTTTACCCGTGGAGGCGCCAGAGGGAACAGCAGCCCTCCCGATAAAGCCATTCTCAGTGATGACATCCACCTCGATCGTCGGATAGCCGCGCGAGTCGAGGATCTCACGTGCAATGATCTTTTTGATGACGCTCATCTGATTCCTCACTACTTTCCGAAAAGTTCTAATCCTCCAGGATTAATCTCTTAGCTTCCGCCACAAGGTTTGAGAGTTGGCGTTCGGAATGCGCCTCCACATACAGCCGGACGATGGGCTCAGTTCCCGATTTCCGGAAGAGTATCCAGGAATCATCTTCCAGGAGAATCTTTACGCCATCCATTTCATCCAGTTCCCTAACTTTCTTTCCCGCGACACTTTCAGGAATGATCTTCAATCTATCATAGAGCCTCTCGATGATATCCCGCGTTACCGGGATATTCACTCTCTCATTGAAGTAGGAACCAACTTTTCTGAAGAGATCGTCCCGCTGAGCGATCAGACTCTTGTCTCTCTTTGCCACCATCTCCAGCACGAGGAGCACCGCCAGTATTCCATCTTTCTCCGGGACATGCCCCTGTATGCTCATCCCAGCGCTCTCCTCGCCGACGATGAACACTTTCTTTGCAGAGATTAGATCTCCCAGATATTTGAAACCGACAGGAGTAACATAGATCGGGATACCATTCTTCCTCGCCGCCTCCTTCATCAGATGTCCTGTGGCTACCGTCTGTCCAACGCCGCTGTTCCATCCCCTGCTCTCAATAAGGTAATCTGTGAGCAGCCCGAGAATTAGGTTGGGATTCACAAATCGGCCATCAGCATCGATGATGCCGAATCTATCCGCATCGCCATCGAGAGCAAGGCCTAGCGTCATTTTCTTATCCACGACGAGCTTTTTCAATTCCCACAGATTCTTGTCGGAAGGATCGGGAGCAGATCCGCCAAAGTTCACATCTCTGCGATCGTGAATCATCTCGTACCGGATATCACTCCTTTTCAGGATCTCATGGATGTACCTGATCCCCGTTCCATAGAAAGGATCGATGGCAACGCACATTCCGGATCGCGATATGGCTTTAAAATCGATCAGGGTTTCTAAGTGCGGGATGTAAGCATCCATCGGATCCAGGGTTTCAACATCCAGAACCGCCATTGGCATCTCCGGAATCTCTTCAGAGGAAAGAATATCTTCTACAATCTTCTCTATATGGCTCGTGATTTCTGTTGTAGCCGGCATCCCTCTTTCCGTTGTAAATTTGATCCCGTTCCACTCGGGAGGATTATGGCTCGCCGTGACGTTGAGCCCTCCTGCAAGCTGATTTTGAACGATGCTAAAGGAGATGACTGGGGTAGGTGTGAATCCTGAAAGAATGAGGGGATGGACTCCCTCCTCATTCAGGGCTGACGCTGCTGTTTCTGCAAATTTTTCTGAGAGGAATCTGGTATCGCAAGCAACGGCAACTCGTATGGTTTCCTTCTTGCTGTCTTTCAGGTATCTTGCGATGGCTCTTGAGACAGCGTTAACATTTCTGAATGTAAAATCATCGGCTATGATTCCTCGCCAGCCTGATGTGCCAAACTTTACCATGATCCCACTTAAAGTTTTACTTTAATATATCAAATTAACTTTCGAAAAATCAAGAAAAAATATCACAATCTCATCCCTGAAATTTTTAAACAAATTGTTAAAATTAAGGAATTTCATATTGGAATTTTCTTGACTGTATATTGTCGTAAAAATACAATTAAATGCTTTCATAGAAACCAATATGATATTTTCCAGCAAAATCTACAATATTCAGGTTCTTTCAATACTGAGAGAATCAACATTTAGAAACGGGAGAAGCCACAATGAGAAAAAGAAATAGAGCAATGGTCATACTCACAACTGTCGCCCGCGACAAACAGGCAGAAAGGATTGCATCTGCGTTAGTCACTAACAGGTTTGCCGCCTGCGTGAACATAATCCCGGCCGTCTTTTCCGTATATCGATGGAAAGGAAATATCTGCAAAGACAGAGAGAGATTGCTCATCGTTAAAACCTCACCGACTCTCTTCGAGAAGACGAGAAAGAAGATCAGAGAGATACACCCTTACGAGCTTCCGGAGATCATCGCTCTGCCTGTTGAAAAAGCTGACATAGATTATCTCCGGTGGATCGGAAATTCGCTGTTTCCGGATTCTGCTACAGATAAGAAGTCAAAGAAAAATTCCAGCAAATGAAAATGTCTTCACGAAAGATCGGCGCGGAAGTCAATCATTTCCTGATACGAGAGATATCGCGGAAGGATTAGATAGCTTTAAGGCTTCTCTTTAGATCGTCAATGATATCTTCGATATCTTCGATCCCCACTGAAATCCTGACAAGCCCCTCCGTTATCCCGAGTTTCTTCTGCTCTTCCTGAGGAATGGAAGCATGCGTCATGCTGGATGGATGCGAGATCAGAGTCTCAACTCCACCTAGGCTTTCGGCAAGGGAGCAAAGCCTGACCGAGTTCAGCAACCTCCTGGCATTCCTGTATGTTCCCACATCGAACGTGATCATCCCGCCGAATCCCATCATCTGTTTCTTCGCGAGAGCATGTTGCGGATGATCCTTGAGCCCAGGATAGAAGACTCTTCTCACCTTTCTATGGCGCGCCAGGAATTCAGCCACCTTCCTCCCGTTAAAATCATGTCTTTCCATCCTCACAGAGAGTGTCTTGATCCCCCTCAGGACCAGCCAGGATTCAAAGGGAGATAGAATCGCTCCTGCAGATTTCTGAACAAACTTGATCCTTTCTGCAAATTTCGGGTTGGAGGTAATGACGGATCCTCCGACGCTATCGGAGTGGCCATTCAGGTATTTTGTAGTTGAATGAACGACGATGTCTATTCCCATTTCGAGAGGCTTCTGGAAATAGGGCGTCATAAATGTATTATCCACTACGGAGATCAGCCCATGTTTCCTGCATACTCTGGCAACTGCCCTGATGTCGGTCGGGGTCATCATCGGATTGGTAGGAGTCTCGATAAAGATCATCCGTGTATTCTTCCTGATGGCCGACCTGATCGCGGCGAAACGGGAAGTATCAACCCAGGAGAACCCCAGGTTGTAATCCCTGAGAACGCGCTCGAAGAGGCGGAAGGTCCCTCCGTAAACGTTATGGGTAACGATCGCATGGTCTCCAGCTTTAAGCAGGCACATGATGGCATGGATGGCAGACATCCCCGAGGCAAAGGCAAATCCATGCTTCCCCCTTTCAAGTACAGCTAAGTTCTTCTCCAGGGCAAGGCGAGTCGGGTTAATCGTCCTCGCATAATCGTAGGGCCATTCTTTTCCCAGTCCCGGTTGAACGTAGGTGGACGTCAGATATACTGGCGTCATTATGGCGCCGGTGGACGGATCAGGCTCCTGGCCGGCATGAATACAATCAGTGTTGATTCCCATGATTCGCTCCATGCTTGCTTCGTCACTGCCTCCAGATGATCAGGCATCCTTGCATGATTGTCCCCCTCCGTTCGCAATGACACGAAAGTTACACTATTTCTCTAAATCGAAGATATCCTTGCTCATGTAACGCTCGCTCCCATCGGGGAGAACGGTGACTACAATCTTCCCCTTTCGGAGTTCTCCTGCTACCTTCAGTGCTGCCCAGACATTGGCGCCAGATGAGCTTCCCACAAGCAGACCTTCTTTCTGGGCAAGCTGGCGTACCATATCGAAAGCGTCTATATCAGTGACGGTAATGACATGATCGACGAGGTTCATGTCGAGAGTGCCCGGAATGAATTCGCTTCCGATTCCTTCTACACGATGGGGACCCGGTTTCCCGCCGCCAAATATGGAGCCTTCTGGTTCTACAAGATAGACTATGACATCTCTTACCCGTTCCTTCATGTATCGGCCAACGCCGGTCAATGTACCACCTGTTCCAGCACCGATTACGACAGCATCCACATTGCCCCCCATCTGCTCGAAGATCTCCCTTCCGGTCGTATGGTAGTGTATGCTTGGATTGGCCGGATTCTCGAACTGCTGCGGGACGTAAGAGTTCGGGATCTGCACAGCAAGTTCCTTCGCCTTACTGATGGCCCCTTCCATAGCCTCTTCTGTGGGTGTCAGGACAAGCTCGGCGCCTAGAGCCTGACAGAGGATTCTCTTCTCTTTGCTAAATTTTTCTGGCATGACGATTATGACCCTGTATCCTCTCAACACTCCGATGAGTGCAAGTCCTATCCCCGTATTTCCCGCCGTTGGCTCGATGATCGTCGAACCTTTGCTGAGCAGGCCTTTCTTCTCGGCATCCAGGATCAAGCCTAGAGCAGCCCTGTCCTTCACGCTCCCACCTGGATTCATGAATTCGATCTTGGCATAGACATCTCCTTCTCCCGGCCTCTTCAGGTTGTTCAGATGCAGTATCGGAGTGTTTCCGATCAGATCCAGTATCGACTCGTAAGGCTTTCCATGAACCACTGCATACTCCGCTAATCTCATTATTATGAAAAATGAGACGGAGATATTATTTCATGCCCCTGCTTTTGTCAACGAGTACTCCTGCTATAATGAAAAAGCCGGCATGGATGCCGGCTTCATGTTAACCACTGATACTATCCGCCTGTGGTTCCTATTTCTTTTTACCGTGCTTTTCTTTTTCCTTCTCGCGATGCTCCTTCGCCTTCTCCTTCTGATAGATGTGTCTGTGCTTGTATTCTTCTGCCAGGATGATCTTGAAATCCTTCCCAGCCTGTCTCAACTGTATAACATCACGCGGAGGCAGCCCGTAGTATTTGCATGCAACCTGCAGCGTGACCAGATCGTACAGCTCTCGATCTGAGAGAAGGATCCTGTATTTTGGATTCCTTCTATGTTTCTTCCAGTATCCATAGGCTTTGCCATAAGGGGGGCCGGGATCAAAGGGAAAGTCCATGAAATAGATCCTGACCGGGATGCCCAGCCTGAGAGATACGTCCCACCAGGAAAGCCCTTTCTTATGCATGTCGATGATGAGGTCGAGATTCCTACCTGAGTGGTGGGCAAGGAAGAGGACAATGGGCAGATCAATGTCCGGCACGGGCAACCTCTTTGCCAGCCTGACGACAAAATCAGGGTCCCGGTCGAAAAAGTTCGCGTTGATCCTGAGGAACAGGTCATCATTGCTGGCCGTTACACCAAGATTAAAATCGACATCCACTCCCGCTCCTGCCACCGGAGATAAGGAAAAGAGTATCATGGAAAAGAGAAAAGAAACGATCATTCTTCTTAACATGTTTACCTCCAAAGATGAACCATTTTCAAATATATATCCCTGAGGATTTTAGTCAAGATTCTTAGATGTCATGCAGGATCAATCAAGAATATTGATGGTTCCGAGGATGGAATCTGGCAAAACATGCTGCTAAACTCATTGGCCTCATGAAAATTGTGTCGGTTTCAGGATTCTCAAAAGGGGGTGGCAAGACATCCCCAATATGTCTGTTTCTGGGATATTTCGAGGGATGGGGAGTTTTAAAGGTCACGCCCATTCACAAGGGAGAATGCCGCGAAGGAAAGAACTGCTCAAAAATCTATCCCCCTCGCTGCTGAAATTTTCTTCTTGAATGGATGCTTGATCTCCTTCATCTCTGTGACCATGTCGGCAAGATTGATCAGAGCTTTTCTGGCATTCCTTCCGGTGAGAATCAGATGGAGAGATGACGGCTTTAACTCGATCAATCTTTTCACTTCAGAAAAAGGGATGAGACCTAGGTGAACGGCAACGTTGATTTCATCCAGGATCACGATGTCGTATCTAAGCGATTTGATGGCCTTTGAAGCGAGTTTTAAACCTTCCCGTGCTGCCTGTTTATGAATGTCTACAGAGAATCTATCCCCCAGGATCCTGTAAAACCCCTTTCCCGCATTGAGCATTTTGATCTCAGGGATCCGCTTGACAGCATCGTCTTCTCCAGAGGGAACCGTTCCTTTGATGAATTTGATCATGCAGGTCTTCATACGGTGGCCGCTTCCCCTCAGCGCGATTCCAAGCGCCGCACTCGTCTTCCCCTTTCCATCTCCTGTGAAAACAACGACCAGCCCTCTCTGCTTCCTGATTTTATTCTGCGTGATTGTTCTTACCATATCTCGATCGATTTCTTAATACTTGCACTATCCTTCATCATCCATTCATGTCAGGCCGGATTCCTGACCCGTTCACATCAATGACAGATAACCGGAGCATTCCGCTATCCGGGAGGGTTGTGGATGGCTATGCCATGGACGTCGTGCGCGGCTTCCATGACGGCTTCACTAAGCGTTGGATGAGTGTGAATGAGCGAGGCGACCTGCGATGCTGTCATCTTCCACCGGACAGCAAGAGCCGCTTCGTGGATGAGATCAGTAGCATGCGGACCGATGATATGAACGCCAATGACCCTGTCATCTTTTCCATCAGCGATGATCTTCACGAAACCTTCGATCTCTCCCATGGCATGCGCCTTCCCGAGCACCCTGAAGTTGAACCGTCCCGTCTTTGTTTCAATACCCCGCTTAAGCGCTTCTTCTTCAGTCAATCCCACTCTACCGATCTCGGGCGATGTGAAGATCCCCCAGGGGATGCTTTCATACTCAAGCGTGGAATTTTTACCGAGTGAGTTCTCAACTGCAGCAATCGCCTCTGCCGAGGCAACGTGCGCAAGCATCAGCTTTCCGATGATGTCGCCCGCCGCATAGATGCCGGGAACGCTTGTCTCAAATCCCTCGCCGACGACGACCGACCCATTATCCCTAATCTTAATATTGAGATTTTCAAGTCCGATCCCCTTCGAGTTGAACTCCCGCCCTATGGAGACGAGGATCTTCTCGGATACCATCCTGCTCCCGTCGGAAAATATTGCTGCAATTCTGCCATCTTTTTCTTTCTCTATCCCTTCAACTTTCGCCGCCGTTTTGAGAGCTAT
The DNA here is from genome assembly GCA_040752675.1 of Acidobacteriota bacterium. Lineage (NCBI taxonomy): Bacteria > Pseudomonadati > Acidobacteriota > Acidobacteriota bacterium. Next base: position 25,445 of record JBFMGF010000001.1, on the reverse strand, counting down.
CTTTCTCTTCTTCATCTCCCGTTCCAGTACCTTTGAAATCTCAGAATCTTCATGAGGTAGGGCTCTCTCCATCATCTCGACGATTGTGATCCTGCAACCGAATTCGGAGAGAATGAAGGCGAATTCACATCCGATTGCTCCTGCGCCTATGATGAGGATGGAATCCGGAACCTGGCTCATACTGAAGAAATCGTCGCTCGAAAGAACCGCTTTGCCATCAAAGGGGAAAGCGGCAAAATCCATCGGCTTAGATCCAGTGGCGATCAGGATTCTCTCACTTTCGAAGATCTCCTCTGCAGGACCCACCGTCAATGAATCTTTTCTTCTAACTCTGATCTTTCGCTTTCCCACTATTGTTGCTTCCCCTTCGACAAGATTTATCCTGTTCTTCTCGAGAAGAGACCTGATTCCTCCTCTATTGATCTCAACGACCCTTCGTACGCGTTTCACCATGGCTTCGAAATTCAGTTTGACTTCGCCGCCGACATCGATCCCGAATTCCGAAGATCGCTTGATCTTTGAGAGGATCTCCGCTGATGCCACGAGTGTCTTTGTCGGGATGCACCCCACATTCATGCAGACCCCACCCAGCTCCCCTTTTTCGAATATTACGACCTTTGCTCCGAGTTGTGCAGCCCTTATGGCACCGACATACCCTGCCGGCCCGGCTCCGATGATCACTATGTCATACCTCTCGGCCATCCAACACCTGATTTATCTTGCTAATAGGTTGGGTATCCTGCCTGACATTTCCATGAGCCTCGGCAGAATGCCGCGACTAGTCGAGATGATAATCGCCACTCTTTCCACCCCTTTTCGAGACGAGCCTGATGTCTGAAATGACGATCGATTTATCAATCCCCTTACACATGTCGTAGATTGTCAGTGATGCAGATGCTACTACCATTAGAGCTTCCATCTCGACACCAGTTCTCTCCATTGCCTTGACTTCTGCCTCCACGGCAATTTCATTTTTCTCAGGGTCTGGATGGAATCTAACATCGATTCTATCGATGGAGAGAGGATGACATAGCGGAATTATCTCTGATGTTTTCTTGGCTCCCTGAATTCCTGCGATCTTTGCGACGGCCAGGACGTCTCCTTTTGGAAGTTGCCCCTGCATCAATAGCCTGAATACTTTTCGACCAAGCTGAACCCTCCCTCTTGCCATTGCAATCCTTTCTGTTAATCCTTTCCCACCAACGTCTACCATCCTTACCTCAGAACAAGTCTTCATAACTTTCCCACTGAATTGTCTGGTTGTCTCTTTATTTTTCAGCATCATTCATTTCACTGCAGTGACCTCTCAAGGAAAATTAAGATTACAGCAGTTCCATGAGCTTTGCAAGTTCTTCTGGCCTGTTCAGATTGAAGAGATTCCTCTCGATGTCTAATCCGGCAAGCTCTGATCCTTTTATGAAATGGGTCTTTGCCTTTCTACAAAGAGACTGTACTCTAAGATCGCCTCTTTGCAGATTGTCCTTGATCGAAGCCAGGCAGCGTCTTCTGTAAATGCTGCAGAGTGGATGGATCTTTCCGTCAACTTCAGGAATCAATATCTCGAAACCCTCGGATGATAAGGAATGCTCGAAGATCTCAATGACCCTTCTGACAAAGTCCGGTTCCAGCAGAGGGTAGTCGCACCCGGCTATGAAATTTCCATCAGTCCTGCTGTTGAGAAGCCCTGTGTATATCCCTGCGAGCGGTCCCTTGCCCTTATGGAGGTCTTCAAGAATGGGATGATTCAGGAAGCTGTAATCATCCGTTCTGTCTGTGATGATGAGTATCTCTGAAACAGAAGGAATAAGGGCATCTATAATGCGCTCCACGATCTTCCTGCCGCCAAGCTCCATGAGCCCCTTGTCGCGTCCCATTCTTCTGCTCTTGCCGCCGGCAAGAATGATTCCGGTGATCATCATTCCTCCCTGTTAGTGCTTAAGCCATTTCAAGAGGTCTTTAAGGTGCATGGTGTTGATGACATCAGATCTCGTAAGCCAGCCTCTTCGCGCCATCGCAATCCCATACTTCATCCAGATGAAGTGGTCTTCACTATGCGCGTCGGTTCCGATGGCAACCTTGACCCCCATATCTCTCGCCATCCTGCAGTGAATATGGTTAAGGTCCAGCCGCAGATAATAACCGTTGATCTCGAGTGCCTTTCCATGCTCTGCTGCCGCCTTCATGACCTTTTCCATGTTGACCCTGTACGCTTCCCTTTCTCCTATGAGCCTTCCAGTGGGATGAGCTATGATGTCAACATGAGGATTTGCCATGGCTGAAATGATCCTCCCCGTTATTTCATCCTCAGACTGTGTAAAGCCAGTGTGGATCGCCGCAATAACTATATCCAGTCTTTTCAGAAGGTCATCCGGATAATCCAGCTTTCCAGGACTTTTTCGAGTCGATCCTCTCGAGAGTATGTCAACTTCAGCCCCCTTAAGGATCCTCAATGCTTTCAATTTTTTATTGATCCTGTCGATCTCCTCCATCTGTCTGTAGAGATCATCAACGCTCAAACCTCCGGCCACCCTCAGGGATCTGGAATGATCGGCAATGACGACGTATTCATACTTCATTTTTCCAGCAATGGAGGCGATCACTTCCAGAGAGAGTGTGCCATCGCTCCATTCCGTATGTACATGTAGATCTCCCCTGATATCTTCACGTTTTACTAGCTCAGGCAGTCTGTCCTTGATCGCCGCTTCTATCTCGCCTGCATCCTCGCGTAACTCAGGGGGTATCCACTTCATTCCCAGCTTTTCATAGACTTCTCTCTCCGTCTTTCCAGCAACTTTATCATCATTTCTGAATATCCCGTACTCGCTGAGTTTGTACCCTTTCTCTTTGGCGATTTCCCTGAGTTTGATGTTGTGGTTCTTGGAACCGGTAAAATACTGGAGCGCGGAGCCGAACGACTCTTCGTCGACGACTCTCAGGTCAACTTGTTTTCCCTCCTCCACTCTGATGCTACCCTTTGTCTCGCCTGCTGCCAGGACTTCCCTCACCTGCGGAAGGTGAACAAATGCATTGATGATCTCCTTCCCGTTCTTCCCTGCCGCCAGAATGTCGATATCGCCGACCGTCTCGCAGCTGCGCCTGAGAGAACCTGCAGGTTCGATGGCACTGATATTCCTGTTTTTCCTGAGGGTGGTGATGATTGCCTCGGCGATAGGTGATGCGATGCCGAGCGGCATCCTCTCCATCCCGCCAATGTGAAGAGCGATCCCTTTCAGGATATTGGATGCTTTCTTCTCGCCGAATCCTTTCAATCCTGCGACTCTTCCGTCCTCGATCGCCTTCTTCAATTCACCTATGTTTCTAACTTTGAGCTCACTGTGGATCAGCGCGAGCGATTTCGGTCCCAGCGATGGAATGGCCAGCATCGCGATGAGCTCATCAGGAATCCCGGCTTTCACCTCTTCATACTTTTTCATCCTCCCCGTGTCGATGTATTCCTTGATCTTCTTCGCGATTCCCTCACCAACTCCAGGAATCTCTTTGAGCTTTCCCTCTTCATTGATCTTCTCGATATCCTGACTCAGATCGGCGATGATCCTTGCCACCTTCCTGTAAGCGCGGATCTTGAAAGGGTTCTCGCTCTTGAACTCAAGGATGTCGGCGATCCTGTCGAAGATGGCCGCGACGTCCTTGTTCTTCATAAGTTACCTCCGGCATTGCCATCCTTCCAACGGCAGTTCTGCTTCTCCTATAATGTTAAGCCCATTCCACCCGGAAGGGAACTATTTTTATTGGCAGCTTCCCTTTTTATGGAGAAGTGCTATAATGTAAAAGGTTTTAAGCGTTTGATCTCCAGATGAAAACTCCTTGAATTCATGCTTTGTTGCAATATATTATTCAAGCAAACCAGCGATTATTATTCACTGTAAACTTCGCAATCAGGAGGACCAATGTCTAACACTGAAACTAAATCGAAGCGTGGCAGGCCAAAGGAAAAGGAAGTAGAGGCAGGAGAAGAAGAGCAGGTTGAAAAAGCAACTGACGAAGAACGACAGCCTGAGGAAAAAAAGCCTATCGTGATAGTATCCGAACAACAGCCTGCTTACGATCTGCATTCTCTTTCTCAGATGAGCTCCAGCGCTCTGGCTGCAATGGCACGAAAGCTCAAAGTTCCTGGCGTTGCCGGGATGAAGAAACAGGACCTGATCTTTCAGATTTTAAAAGCGGAAGCGGAACAGAAAGGGTATGTCTTCGCCGAAGGAGTCCTGGAGACACTCCAGGACGGATTCGGGTTCCTCAGGGCCCCGGAGTATAACTATCTTCCTGGCCCCGACGACATCTACGTCTCCCACTCGCAGATCAAGAAGTTTGGTCTTCTGACGGGGGATACAATATCGGGCCAGGTCAGACCTCCAAAAAACGGGGAAAACTACTTCGCCCTCATCAAGATCGTTGCCGTCAATTTTGAAGATCCGGAGAAGGTTAAGGACAGGATATTGTTCGATAATCTGACTCCTCTCTATCCACAGGAAAAGATCAGGCTGGAAACGTTCCCGGAGAACCTCTCCGGAAGGGTAATGGATCTTCTCACGCCGATTGGTAAAGGACAGAGAGGACTGATCGTATCTCCTCCGAGGACCGGGAAGACTATGCTGCTGCAGTCTATCGCAAATTCCATCACGGCGAATCATCCTGAGATTTATCTCATCGTCCTGCTCATCGATGAACGGCCCGAGGAGGTCACGGACATGCAGCGTTCCGTTGACGGAGAGGTCATCAGCTCAACCTTCGACGAGCCTGCGTCGCGCCATGTCCAGGTCGCCGAGATGGTCATCGACAAAGCAAAGAGACTGGTCGAATACAAGAAGGACGTCGTCATCCTGCTCGATTCCATCACCAGACTTGCAAGGGCTTACAACGCCGTCGTTCCATCGAGCGGGAAGGTTCTTTCTGGCGGCGTCGATGCCAATGCCCTGCAGAGGCCCAAGAGGTTCTTCGGCGCTGCGCGCTACGTTGAAGAGGGGGGGAGCCTTACGATCATCGCCACGGCTCTCATCGACACGGGAAGCCGGATGGACGAGGTCATATTCGAAGAGTTCAAGGGGACGGGAAACATGGAGCTCCATCTTGACAGGAAGCTCGTCGATCGAAGAATCTTCCCTGCCATCGACATCGATCGATCTGGAACCAGGAAGGAAGAGCTCCTCCTCGAATCGGACGCACTGAACAAAGTCTGGGTGTTGAGGAAGATTCTTTCACAGATGTCCTCAACCGAATCGATGGAACTGATCCTCGACAAACTCTCCAAGACGAAGGGCAATGCCGAATTCCTCCAGATGATGCAAAAGCCCTCCTTTTAATTCTCTCCAATGCATTGGATAGCCGCAGCATCCTGCCTGGATCGTCGGGTGGTCGAGGCCATGTGCTACCATCTGCTCGCAGCCGAAGAGCTTCGCTGAGTTGATGAATATAGTTAATCGATGAGGCAGGTATCGGGATCACAGCGGAGAAGATGCTCGATGCTGAACTTCTCAGGAATCCCCAGGTTCAGGACCTGACTCTGCTTGCTCCCATACCGGTAAATTGTGACTCCCTTAAGATCCAGCTTGTTGGCAATGAGGTAGACTTGCTTGACGTGGTCGATGAGGGCCGAGTGCTTCATGTTGACCGTCTTCGCAACGCCGCTGTCCACGTGCTTCTGGAAGACAGCCTGCATCTTAAGGTGTCTCATGGGTGGGATATCGAGAGCTGTAACGAAGAGCTTCTTCAGATCATCGGGAACACCCTTTATCCCTCTCACGCTTCCCTTCCGTGCTATCTCCTCCATCAGGAATTCGGAATAGATCTTCCTCGACTTCAGCGCCTCCACGAACAGCGGGTTCACTTCAAGGAACTCCTTTCCGCCGAGCACATGTTTCCGGATATGCGCAACTGCAAAGAGCGGCTCAATCCCTGAAGAAGTTGCGGCGATCAGACTGATCGTTCCAGTCGGGGCTATGGAGAGCCTGCAAGCATTCCTAACCTTGACTTTTTTTGCCTTGAATATGCTGTGCGGATAGTTTGGGAATGGTTTCCGTTTTTCCGCCAGACTCACCGAAGCTTCCAGTGCCCTCTTCCTCATGAAACTTATGATCTTCTCAGCGATCTTGAGAGCCTCCGTGGAATCATAGGGGATGCCAAGCTGGATGAGAAGGTCAGCAAATCCCATGATGCCAAGACCGATCTTCCTGTTGCCTAGTGTTGCTTGCGATATCTCCTCGAGAGGGAATCTGTTGACATCGATTACGTCGTCAAGGAAACGGACTCCTTTTTCAACTATCTTCCCGAACCTTTCGAAATCGAATATGCGTTCCTTCTTCTTAACCTTCAGCATCCTGGAAAGATTAATGGAGGCAAGATTACACGATTCATAGGAAAGAAGCGGGACCTCGCCACAGGGATTGGTCGCTTCGATCATTCCGAGAGCCGGGGTTGGGTTGTCCCTATTCACTCGATCCAGGAAGATTATCCCGGGGTCTCCCGTCTCCCAGGCTGCCCTGCAGAGCAGATCGAAAAGATAGCGGGCATCGATCCTTCTATCTTCTTTGCCAGTCCTGGGATTTACGAGAGGGATCTCCACGCCTTTCCTGTAAGCTTCGATGAAAGAATCGGAAACGGCAACGGAAATATTGAAGTTCGAGAAGGTACCCGGTTCCATCTTGCAGAGGATGAAATCCACGATGTCGGGATGGTTTATCCTCAACACCCCCATATTGGCACCACGTCTCCTGCCCCCCTGCTTGATGCTCTCTGTGGCGCTGTCGAAGACGCGCATGAACGAGACTGGTCCAGATGCAAAACCTCCTGTCGTGGAGACTATGTCATCAGAGGGTCTGAGCTCCGAGAAAGAAAATCCTGTTCCTCCGCCCGTTTGCTGGACGAGTGCCATGTTCCGAATGGCTTGAAAGATCCCTTCGAGGGAATCGGGCACTGGAAGGACGAAACAGGCGGAGAGCTGTCCAATGGGATTTCCAGCATTCATCAATGTAGGAGAATTGGGAAGGAACTCGAGTGACTCCATCATCCTGAAAAATTCCTCCTCCCATTTCGCGGGCTCGGCGTCGGTATAGTTCTTTTCAGCCTGAGCTACGACGTGGGCCACGCGCCTGATCATCGCTTCCGGCGTTTCCTTGATCGTGCCATCGAAACTTTTCAGGAGATACCGCTCTCGAAGGATCTTCATCGCATTCGCCGTCAACTCCATGCCCTTGCCCTCCCTCAGCCAACGGTGATGAGGCCGAGCTTCGCACCCCATCTCTTGTTAAGATGATACATAATCTTTCTGTAATTCTCATCCTCTTTTTCACTGGCTCTCTCAATATAAGAAAAGGCCTCTTCCCTCGCCGCCTTCATGTATAACTGGTCCCGAACGATGTTTCCAACCCTCAGGTCAGGAATTCCCGATTGCTTAGTTCCCATGAATTCTCCGGGGCCCCTGATCTCGAGATCTTTCTCCGCGATGTAGAATCCATCCACTGAGCTTTCCATCACCTCGAGCCTCTTCATCGCCTCTTCGGATACCGTTCCCCCGACAAGAAGTATGCAGTATGAATTTCCTCCTCCTCTTCCAACTCTCCCTCTCAACTGGTGGAGCTGCGAAAGCCCGTATCTTTCAGCATGCTCGATGATCATGATTGTCGCGTTCTTGATGTCGATCCCCACCTCGATGACGGTTGTCGAAACGAGGATGTTTGTCGCTCCTCCGGCAAAATCAGACATTACTTTTTCCTTCTCCTCCGGCTTGAGCCTTCCGTGCATCAACCCCACCGTGAATTCCCTGAAGGTCGTCCTGCTCAGTTGCTCCCACATCTTTTTGGCCGCTCTTAGATCCAGCTTTTCAGATTCATCGATGATTGGATAGACGATGTAGGCCTGCCGTCCTTTTCTGACCTCGCTCCTCACGAAATCGTAGATCTTCTCTCTCGCTCTCTCGTCTCTCACAAACGTTTTGATGGGTGTTCGGCCCGGCGGAAGCTGGTCAATTATCGATATGTCCAGGTCGCCATAGACCGTCAGTGCGAGTGACCTAGGGATGGGAGTCGCGGTCATTATTAACGTGTCTGGTCTCAGCCCTTTCTCAATCAGGTTGCTTCTCTGAAGGACTCCGAAACGATGCTGTTCATCGATGATGGCAAGCCCCAGTTTCTTGAATTGAACGCCTTCCTGGATCAGGGCGTGAGTCCCGATGATGATCTGGCTTCTCCCCGATGCAACGTCGGATAAAATCTTGCTTCTTTCCCTGCCCTTGATAGAACTCGTCAGGAGCTCCACTCTGAGGCCTGTTTTCTCCGTCAACCTCTTGACATTGAAATAATGCTGTTCTGACAGGATCTCAGTTGGAGCCATCAGCGCAGCCTGATAACCGTTCTCAACGGCTACTATCATGCCGAGAAGTGCCACGATTGTCTTCCCGCAGCCGACGTCCCCCTGAAGGAGTCGATTCATCGGATGGCTCGATTTTAGATCCTCGCCGATCTCCTTGAGCGCACGCCTCTGGGCTTCGGTCAGCCTGAACGGGATGATGGATGCAAGCTTTCTCCTCAGCTCGTCTGTGACGGAGTACTTGATTCCCCTTACCTCCTGATGGACTGCTTTCCGCCTCATGGCAAGTCCCAGCTGCAAGAAGAAGAATTCCTCGAAGATCAACCTCCTGTGAAATGACGTCTTCGACATGTTCAGATCATCGAGCGGCACGTCCCCGGGCGGGAAATGGACTCCCCTGAGAGAATCGTACCGGGGGAGGAGAGAATATCTATCGATGATAGAGAGGGGGAGGATTTCAGGGATCTGCCACCTGATTTTTCCAAGGATCTCATAGATAACGTTGCGGATCTTCTTCGTGGACATTTTCCCTATTCGCTGGTAGATTGGGACGATCCGTCCGGAATGGATTGTCTCCTTATCCGATTCCGTTATGAACTCGAACTCGGGGTTCTCTATCTGGAGAGTCCGGGCGCCATACCTGCTGATATTCGTCTTCCCATAGAAAATGGCCGTTCTCCCCTCTTTTATGATATTTCTAAGGTAGGGTTGATTGAACCAGATGACTTTGATCGATGCGGTCCCATCATCGATGAGAGCCTCAAAGATGGTAAGTCTCCCCCTATATATCCTCTTGAATGTTGTGCTGAGTATCCTGCCAAGGATGGGGACCTTCATTCCCGGCTTGAGGTCGATGAGCCTCACAAAACTCCTTCGGTCCTCATAGCGAAACGGGAGGTAATAGAGGAGCTCTTCAACGGTCGAGTATCCGGCTTTCTTAAATTCCTCCGCTGTCTTTGATCCCACTCCCTTGACGTGCTGGAGGGACGTCGCGGGGCTGAGCTCCACTTTCAGCTTCTGGGATGGAATCATATCACCGCTGATTATAAAGCATCGGCCGTCGCACATTCACTATTTTTGTGATCTGATTTAAGCTAGGTGATGACTTTGTACTTGCGGCCAATTTTGGTGAAAGCGGCAATTGCCTTGTCGAGATGCTCCTGCGTGTGGACTGCCGAGATCTGCACCCTGATTCTTGCCTGCCCTTTCGGAACGACCGGATAAGAGAAGCCAATCACATAGATCCCCTCGTCGAGCATGTCTCTAGCAAAATCAACAGCCAGCTTTGCATCGCCGAGCATAATCGGAACGATAGGATGATCACCTGGCAGAATGTTGAACCCGGCTTCCATCATCTTCTGCCGGAAGTATTTCGTACTTCTCTCCAGCCTGTCCCTTAGCTCCGTAGTTTCCTTCAGCATCTTGAAAGCTTCGATGGCAGTGAAGACGATGGGCGGCGCAAGGGTATTGGAGAAGAGGTATGGCCTGGAACGGTTCCTCAGCAGGTCGATGATCTCAGCCTTGCCAGCAGTGAATCCGCCCGAAGCCCCTCCCATGGCTTTCCCGAGCGTGCTCGTGATGATATCTACCCGTTCCATCACGTTGCGATATTCGTGCGTGCCTCTTCCCGTCTTCCCGATGAAACCGGTGCAGTGGCTATCATCGATCATAACGAGGGCATCGTAGTTCTCGGCGATGTTGCAGATGATATCGATCTTTGCGATATCACCATCCATGCTGAATGCTCCATCGGTGCATATGATCTTGAATCGGGCATCCTTCGCCTCTTTCAGCTTTGCCTCCAGATCATTCATATCGTTGTGCGCAAAGATGTACCTCTTCGCCTTGGAGAGCCTGATCCCATCGATGATGCTTGCATGGTTCAGGGCATCGGTGATGATGGCATCTTCCTCCTTCATCAGCGTCTCGAAAAGCCCGCCATTCGCATCAAAGCAGGAAGAGTACAGGATGGCATCATCCATCTTCAGGAAGGAGGCTACCTGTTGCTCAAGCTCTTTATGGATGTCCTGTGTTCCACAGATGAACCTCACAGAGGACATCCCGTAGCCGTATTTCTCGAGGCCTCGCCTCGCTGCTTCCATGATCCTGGGATGAGCGGCAAGACCAAGGTAGTTGTTGGCGCAGAAGTTGATGACCTCTTTGCCCCCTCTGACCTTGATGTCAGCCCCCTGGGGAGTTATGATGATCCTCTCTTCCTTGTAGAGTCCGGCGTTCCTGATATCCACCAGTTCCCTCTGAAGAAAATCTCTTATCTTTCCATACATATATCTCCTCCCAATGTTTCTTGTCTTAATGCCTTCTTATCGGAACCAATGATCTCATATACCAGCAATGCCGATTAAGCTTCTGGCAGCAGGACTACTTTGCTTGCAAGTCTGTCGGCCGCTTTCATCGTTTCCATCGCCTTGATGAAATCCTTCAACGGGAACTTATGCGTGATGACCGGTGTCGGATCGACCATCTTGTTGTTCAGAAGGTTCGCCACCTGATACCAGGTCTCCCACATCTTCCTGCCGTTTATTCCAATGATCTTCGATCCTTTGAAGACAACACCGGCAGCCAGGTCGAGCTTCGGGATGCTCGGCGGGATGCCGAAGGCAGTATAGGTCCCGGCTTTCTTGACCAACTTGAAGCCCCAATCGATCGCCTGCTGGTTCCCAACCATGTCGAGGATGACATCAACGCCGACGCCGTTCGTGTCGTCCATAATGAACTTGACCGGGTCGGTATCCGTGACCTTGATGAGAACATCTGCGCCCATTTTCTTTATGATGTTCAGGCGGACATCGTACTTCCCTATCGCGTAGATCTTGCAGGCTCCCACCGCCTTGGCAACACCGTTTGTAAAGGCAGCGATGGGGCCATCGCCGATGATGGCGATGATCTTTCCACCTACCTGGCTCTCCATGACGGTGTATGTGGCATTACCGAATGGTTCCTGAATGGTCGCTATCTCCCAGGGAAGGCTTTTGTCATTGATCCAGAGGACAGAAGAAGGAATCGCGATGTATTCCGCAAAGGCACCGTTCGTATCAACCCCAAGGATCTTCAAGTCCTTGCAGATGTGCTGGTTCCCTGTGCGGCACTGGAAGCAGATACCGCATGGGATGTGGGTTTCAGCGGAAACATGATCACCCACTTTGACCCCCTTCACCAGGCTTCCAACCTCGACGACCTCTCCACCACACTCATGACCGAAGATCATCGGCGGCTTTATTCTTCCCTGCGACCACTCATCCCAGGCATAGATGTGAGCATCAGTGCCACAGATCGAAGTCGCTTTAACCTTGACCAGAACTTCATCCGGTTTGATCTTTGGAACATCAGCATCGGCGACGCTCGCTCCCGGAGCCCGTTCCTTTTTCCAAACAGCCATCATCTTCTCAGCCATACAAAACCTCCCGATTGATCGTGATTTGCGAAATTTTTCTCAAATCTTCCATAAAAAATCGATGACATTGAAAAATTGATGTCATTGCGAGCGTTGCGAAGCAATCTCACGCATCTAATATGGAAAAAAATTAGTTGGGGAATCGCTTCCCGACCTAAAATGAAAAAAAACGATACATTATTTCATATTCATTGTCAATACATTAAAACACTATGTCTATCTGAAAATACAGCCGGGGTACGATCATTGAACGCCTTTTCGAAAGCCTATAGAATTTTGATAAATAAAATTGCGGTCTTCGGGAAGCCAATGACTATTTTTAGTTGTGGCATATGCTTTGCTTCTTTCCAAGCAATTAAAACGCTTCAGGAGGCGCACATGAATAAAACAACTATATCGATCTTCATCCTTCCTCTTTTATTTCTATTTTCACTACCATTTTCCTCCATTGTTTTCGCCCGTGAAGACGTTCCCCAGGAACGAGGCTCCATTAGCTTCAAATTAGGCCTCTTCAGACCAGATGGAGACAGCCATTTCTGGAAAGAGACCGAAGAGATCTTTACCTTCAACTCGCAGGATCTTAAAGATCTCAATGTTGGAGTCGACTTCACCACATCCATTAACAGAATCCTCGAATTCTCCATCGGCGTTGATTACTTCCACTCCTCTGCCACTTCAGAGTACAGGGATTACATTGGAGACGATGGATTCCCGATTGTGCACGACACCGTACTTGAGATCATACCCGTTCAAGCCACCTTCAAGGTACTTCCCGGAGGAAGATACACGGAGGGAAGGAGACGCCTCTTTCTGAACAAGATCATTCCGTACATCGGTGGAGGACTCGGCCTGTATCTGTGGGAATATCGGGAGACGGGAGAATTCATCGATTTCGGTGATGAGACGCTGCCCATCTACTATGACTCCTTCTTTTCGGATGGCGTGGCTGTTGGAGCCCATGCGCTGGCTGGATTGGAGATCGCCTTCGACTCCAACTGGTCCATCCTGATGGAAGCAAAATACAACAGCGTGGACGACGATCTCAACAACGACTTTGTCGATTATGGGACGATTGATCTCAGCGGCTGGAACTTTACATTCGGTACATCAGTCCGCTTCTGACACCCTTTCAGAAACTTCTTTAAGAACAGAGGCTCTTGATGTAGTATCATTGACGCGTATGATGATAGAGCCAGCGGAGGGTGGCATCCCAGGCAGTCGTAGCCTGCTGCGGATCCTTGAAATTGAAGACATGCCCGGCTCCCGGAATGACAGTAAGCTCAGTATCAATTCCCGCTTCACGCAGCCTCTCATACAGCCGCCTGGATTCATCTACGGGCGCGGACCTGTCGAGCTCACCGTGGATGAGAAGGACGGAAGCCTTGATCTTGTTGAGATGATGCAGCGGGGAAGCATTTTTCAACTTCACCCTGAACTCCTCTTCCGTCCTTGCCCCCGATTCCTTCCTGAAATACCAGCGAATGATCCGGAAGACCGCTCTTTGCATCGGATTGGTTCTTCTATAATCGTACAACCAGTGTTCGAAATCAGTCACGGGGTAGTAGGCAACGACCGTTTTAACCTTCTCGGGCACGGCAGCTGCGATCAACAAACTGAAGACACCCCCCTGTGAGAAGCCAAGTGTCGCGATCCGCTCCCTGTCCACCAGCGGCTCCCTCTCGACGATCTCCAGCGCCGCAGTAACGTCTTTCTCACAGTGCCAGGCAAAAAGGCTTCGCTTGTAATCCCCCTTGATCTTTCTCATATAATCCGCAGCAACGGCAAGATATCCTTCTTCCGCCAGATCCCAGATAACGCCACGCATCTCGCTTGCCCTCTTGCCGGCTTCGGGGTGGATTATGGCATTTACGTCATGCAGGCCTACTGGCGCGAGGATCGAAGAGACCTCGGGAATGCTCTTCACCTTATGGGAAAGAATGTGATGATGTGCGCCGCGACGACACTCGCGGGATGCGGGAGCCTAGTTACCGCGAAATCCCATGGCATCGCATCCATTGGGCTTGTCCTGAGCCTGGGAGCCATCACCTGCACGGCCACCGCCCTCCTCGTTCTACCGGCCATCATCCACATTCTGAAGGACAGACTGAATGAATGAACGATCATCTTCTCCACGCCTGCCTGAATGCGGTGAAAACCATAGAGATCGGGAAGGAGGAAAACTTGAGTTCCAGGATCTGCGTCATTATTCCAGCTTTCAACGCGGCGAAAACGATAAGGAATGTCATCGATGGCGCACGGAAGCATGTCACAAGAGTCATAGTTGCGGATGATGGCTCCGCCGATGAAACGGCGGTGATCGCTCGGGAAGCCGGCGCGGAGGTCGTCACGATCCCTGCAAACTATGGGAAGGGACATGCCCTGAAACTCCTCTTCCGGAGAGCGATCAAGGAAGGATTCGACGCCGCCATCAGCATGGATGCTGATGGGCAGCATGACCCGGATGAGATCCCGCTCTTCATCAAAGCCTTTGAACATAACCTTGAGGAGATCATCATCGGCTCTCGCATGCACGATCGCGAGAATATCCCCCAAGCGCGCCTGGATGCAATGAGGATCGCACGGTTCTACGTATCACTGGCGGCCAACCAACCTATCGAGGACACGCAGTGCGGATACAGACTCTATCCCCTCTCTCTCATCAAGAAGATAGAACTCACAAGCGAGAGGTATATCACAGAAACAGAACTGCTGATCAAAGCGGGCGATATGGGAAAGATCATCCGGTGCGTCAGGGTCAGGGCCTTGTACGGAGAGAACGGGAGCCATTTCCGGCCGGTCATGGATATCGTCTCCATCTCGGCCTGGGTCATTTCCTATCTAATCGTGAAGTGGTTCAAAGAGGGGATCACCTCCGGGAAGCCGTTCACCTATTCAAAGAATAATCTGCGCGATAGAATCGGGAAGCACAAAGGGCTTGACAGGCTCTTCGTCGTCCTGACGGTGCTCATCGGGCTTCCTACAATGCTCTTCTTCCTGGCAGAATATATCCTTCTCTCCCCTTTCCTGGATAACTTTTCCATCATCAGGCGAAGTGGCAATTTCTACAGGATCACACTCGCCACTTTCACCCTCTTCGTCTTCCATTTTTTCTCTCTCTTTGAAAGACTCTTGCTGCCGCGCACCTTCCACTTCAATTTTCTTGATGAGATCGTGGAACACTTCTTCGGAGCACCTGCGCTTCACCCTCCCCATACTCCTCTCCTGAAGGGAGGGGAAGAAAAAGACGCCTCATCTTAAGCAAACATTCACCTCTGGATCAGGAGGGGGCTATCGTAAGCCAGCCATCATCGCCAGTTCAAGAGGGGTCATCGAATGATGGTGAGTTCGTTGAGGATGTTGAGCGCCTTGTCCAACTTATCGAGGCAGAATAGGACGTAGCGGATATCCACGTGGATGCTTCTTGTCAGCTCCGGGTCGAAGTGGTAATCGCTGTACATCGACTCATAAATTCCGTCAAAGAGGATCCCGACCAGCTCTCCACGCCCATTCAGGACCGGGCTTCCAGAGTTCCCTCCCGTGCTGTCGTTGCTCGTAAGGAAATCGACAGGGACGTCATTGATATTCTTATCCACCCAGGAGCCGAAGTCTTTTGCTTTATAAACATCAATCAGCTTTTCCGGACAATCGAAAGGATCCACTCCGGTGTTCTTTTCGATGACACCTGTCAGTGATGTGATGTACCGGTATGAAACGGCATCCTTTGGAGAATAACCCTTCACCTGGCCGAAGTTGAAACGAATCGTCCCATTGGCGTCCGGATAGAGAGGCTGCTTTATCCAGGCTTCCACCCCCTCCAGGTAGAGGGGCATCAGCTTCGAAACGGCTCCGGAAAAGGCTTTTTCCTTCTTGCGTTGGATCTCCCTCTCTTTTTCCATCTCATCGGCAAATTCTATGAATGGATCGTGGAGCTTCAGCAGCTCTTCCCTTTTCATGTGGAGCATTTTGACCCTCTCTTCTGCCGAGCCGAGCATCGTCCCAGCATAGATTCTGTCCAGAAATTTAGCGATCGCCTGCTCCTGCGAGAGTTCCGGGTTCTGGTTGAGCATTCTTTCTACCGCTACGATCTTCTGATCCGGCGGAAGGGCAAGCGCCTTCTTCAGAAAATACTCAAGAACTTTCCTGTCGGCTTCAGGAACGAGGCTCTTCTGGGCTACATTCAACCAGAGCTCTGAATCTGGAAGGTCTCGTTCCTGGTAACCGGGCTCTCTATCCATATCCTTTTTCTCCCGCTCGATGCTCCACTTGTTGATGGAGAGGGCGTTACCGAGGAGACCTCTCCCCATCCAGCCCATGACAGAACTCTTTTGCCTGTTCTTGAGATATTCCCTGTACAAAGTCTCTAGCTGGGGAAGCACCTGGCCATATTTCATTTCCATTTCAGGATGGTTCTTCAGAAACTCGAGAAAATCCATCTCCTCTGCTCTCTTCTTCTCGAGAAGACCTGTCTTGACCAGCCCTTCGAGCATCCCCTGATTGTTCTTGAGTGTGTTGTAGAGACCCTTGATGTAGCCGGAAAGCTTGACAGCGGCTTCTTCATCCTTCTGCGCGAACTCCTCCAGGATCCGGATCAAATCGCCAGCCATCTGTATCTGGAACGGGTACCGGTGCGTCTGATCGTTCTCAACGGCGAAAGAGGTCTGGTGCCGCGCCGTGCGCCCCGGGAATCCCATGATCATCGTGAAATCCCCTTCGCTGATCCCCCTTGCAGAGATCTTCAGGTATGATTTCGGCTTGTAGGGAACGTTGCTTTTTGAATGATCGGCTGGCTTTCCATCCGGTCCAACATAAGCCCTCAGGAATGAGAAATCGCCGGTGTGTCGGGGCCACATCCAGTTATCGATCTCTCCGCCGTATTCGCCGATTGCGCGAGCCGGGATATAAACCACGCGGATATCCCTGATCTTCAGGAAGGTGAAGAGGTAGTACTTCATTCCGTAGTTCATCGAGGAGACATCGCATTCCAGACCTCCCCCTTTTTCTTCCGCTTTCTTGATGATCTCTTTAGTTTTCTTCTCAATGGCCATGTAGCGGTCATAGTCGCTCATCCCCTCTCTGATCTCCGAGAGGATCTGTCCGGTGACATCCTCGATGGATTGGAGGACAAAGACCTGATATCCGGGAGCCGGAATTTCCTCCTCTAGAGTTTTTGCCAGGTAACCCATCTCGATGTAGTTCTGCTCGGGAGTGCTGATTCTCTGGACGGCTCCAAAGGCGACATGGTGATTGGTGAGGATTAATCCGTTGGGCGATACGAAGGAGGCGGTCGCTCCCGGGCTGACCACGGCATGGGCGAGGCTTGTCCCCTGCGGGTTGTAAATCTCTTCCTGCGAGAGCTTCAGCCCCATCTTCTTCATTTTCTCCATCATGTTCGGGTCGATCTGATCGAGAAGGTACATCCCCTCATCCGCCTTGATCTTGATGATGAGAAGGAGCAGCATGGTTAACAAGGTCAAAGAAATGGACACCTTTCTGTAGTTCATGTTCTTCCTCTCTTAACTCATTAAGTCCGAAAATTTAGCCCGCCACTGCTTTTTGCTACACAACAGCATCAATAGTTGGCGATGTAGTGTTCGGCGAAGTGTTCTGCTGTTGCCCCTTCACCCACTGCGGCGGCTATCTGACGGACGGGCTTGGATATGACATCTCCGACGGCAAAGACTCCAGGAAGGGAGGTCTTCATCTCCCTGTTCACAATGAGGAATCCATTTTCATCCTTTTCAATCTCATCCTCGAAGAGGTCACTGTTCGGGAGGAATCCCACGTAGATGAATACACCGCGACACTCTCTGTTGAACTCCTCGCCCGTCTTGACGCTTTTGAGCCTGATTCCTTTGACCGTTCGCCCGCCGTAGATCTCGATGGGAATTGTGCTCCAGAGCACCTCCGTCCTGGGATTATCGATAAATCTCTTCTGGAGAACCTTGCTCGCCCTCAGTTCATCCCGCCTGTGGACGAGATAGACCTTCGAGGCAAACCTTGTCAGATAATCCCCCTCCTGAACGGCGGAGTCTCCTCCGCCTATAACAACCAGCTCCTGTCCTTTGAAAAATGCTCCATCGCAGGTCGCGCAATAGGAAACTCCCTTCCCTGCAAACTCCTTCTCCCCTTTTAGACCCAGCTTCTTAGGCAGCCCACCAGTTGCAACTATGACCGCCTTCGCCCTGTATTCCTCGCCATCCGTGATAATGACCTTTTCTTTACCATCCAATCTGATCTTCTGAACATCGGCCGTCTCGATCTGGAGACCCTGCTTCCTGGCCTGCGCCTCCATCTTCTGCGACAGCTCCATACCGAGAATTGATTCGAATCCAGGGTAATTCTCTATCTCGTCCGTGTTGAGCATCTGCCCTCCCGGAAGCCCCTTTTCGAGAAGAACACAGTTGACCATTCCCCTCGCTGCATATATACCTGCCGCCAGCCCGCCCGGTCCACCTCCCACGATGACAAGATCATATCTCTTCATCTCTTCCTCTCCATCTTGCTTATTCCGAAGTCCTTAAGTACTTTAGATTTTTTATTCTACCATGTTTGAAGAAAATGCTGGCAATTTATCCAGTTTTGAATGATGATATAGAAGACTCGCAAAGAAGTCTGCCTCATCCGCCGCGGAAGAAGCAAGGGATGCTGAGAGCAGTTGACACATGATGATCACTACGAAGGGAGAGTGATGAAAGCCACAGAAAGAGCTGCCGAGATCATCTCGAGAAGTTCGGCAACACTGGCACTCACTGGCGCCGGCATATCTGCCGAAAGCGGGATTCCTCCTTTCCGCGGACAGGGCGGACTCTGGGACAGATACAACCCGGAGGAGTATGCTACGATCGATGCCTTCCTTAATAATCCTGGAAAGGTCTGGAATATGCTCAAAGAGGTTGGAGAGATCATTTTGAAATCTAAGCCTAACGATGCCCACAGAGCTCTTGCCGAGCTGGAAGAGATGGGGAAGTTGAGAGGGATAGTCACTCAGAATATCGATGGGCTTCACCAGGCAGCAGGAAACAAGACCGTAATAGAGTTCCACGGGACTCATAAGCAGATAATCTGCATGAGCTGCTGTAAGAGAATCAAACTAGAACAGTTGATAATTCAAGACCTGCCTCCGCTCTGTTCGTGCGGTGGCATTCTCAAGCCCGAAGTCGTTCTCTTCGGCGAACCGATCCCTTATGATGCTCTACGTACGGCGTTTCAGGAAGCATCGACTTGCAAGGCTCTCCTCGTCATAGGGACATCTGCCGTCGTGGCTCCTGCCTCTCAGATCCCCCTGATCGCCAAGCAGAACGCAGCAACCATCATAGAGATCAATACGGAAAGCACGATCCTGACCACCGGCATCAGCGATATCTTCCTTGAAGGTTCCGCCTCGCAAATCCTTCCACAGATCGTCAACCTCCTTAAACAGTAACACCCATGGACAACCGTATGTTCAACAGATCAGGCATCATGTCAGACATCGAAAGAAGGATACCTTGGTCATCATCCATGGTTTCGATTAGAGCGATTTGACTGCAATCTCGAGTCGAGCGGCGATGGATTCATAGGTCATGAGGTCGAAGGTCATCGGTTTTCCTATCCGGATGATGACTTTATCCCTCCTCGGCCAGTTCTTATCGATCGGCATGACATTCTGGATCCCATCGATTCTGACTGGCAGCACTGGAATCTTCATGCTGCTGATCAGTATCCCGATGCCGGGCTTGAACTTTTCAATTCTACCGGTGAGAGTCCTTCCCCCTTCCGGGAAGATGAGAGGGCAGAAACCCTTTCCGACCATCTCTCCCGCATATTCCATGCTGCTGCGAAAATCGCTTTCTGTCGGGAAGGGAAAGGCGTTATAGAAAGCGGTGGCGATGAAATAGGCAAGGCCGACCAGAAATCTCCTGTGAAACGGGACTCCCTCTGGAAATAGATATTCATTGAAGATCTCCTGCATCATCACGGGCGTCAGCCTGATCCTCAGTTTGAAGGGAAGCGTAGCAAGAATGGCAGGGGCGTCCATGTGACTGATGTGGTTTGAGACCATGATGAAAGGAGCCTTCAATCCCTTTAGATTCTCTCTTCCGACAACTGTTATCGAGCAGTAGTATCTCGTAATCGGCAGGAAAAAGATCTGCTGGACTATAACCCTGAGCCACCTCACGGGAAGCGATGTCTGCCAACGGGGAAGTTTCACTTCGCTGCGGCCTGGCTTTGATTCGCTGATAAGCCTTTTTAACTCTTCGACAGTCTCGCATTTTGCGAACTCCTTCTCATCGATGCTGACCTGATACTTATCCTCAAGAGCACAGAGGAGCTCGACCCTGTCTATCGAGCCAAGGCCGACATCAGTGGATAGCTTCATCCCCTCGGCAAATTCCATCCCTTTCCTCCCCGAAATTTCACGGATCAGGTCCTTAAAAGCATCCGTTTTAAGTTCTGCAGCAGCGACAACTGTTTCCGTATCTCGCCATTTTTGCTCGCTCATAGAAGCTCTGATGCGCTCTGCCACTTTTCTTCTCTTTACCTTGAATGTGGATGTTCTAGGAAAATCGTTCTGAGCCCAGATGGAAAATGACTTTATCTTCTGATGAGGATTCAACAATTCATTGGCGCCCCGGACGATAGATGAGGCATCATAGCCCTCGCCTTTCAGGAGAAGCACAGCATGGACTTCTTCTCTTCCATTCTTCTCAACGCCTATTACTGCACTATCTTTGACCCCTTCCATCCTGTTCAGAAACGCTTCAACGTCATCGGGATAGACGTTTATCCCTTCAGCCGTGACGATCACATCCTTCTTCCTTCCCCTGAAATAGATGTATCCTTCATCGTCCATCTCGCCGAGGTCTCCAGTCCTGAACCAGCCTTCATCAGAGACGGCTCTTTCAACGCCTTTTTCCGTCAAGTAGCCTTCGCTCACATTTGAGCCTTTGACGAGGATTTCTCCATCCTTATCCAGCCTTATCTGCTGGTCACCAATAGCCCTTCCGATGGAGCCTCTCCCTCCGGTCAGAGGATTGTTGATACTGATGATAGGGGCCGTCTCCGTGAGACCGTAACCTTGGACTACTGCAATCCCGAGCGTCGCCCAGAACTCCTCCAGATCCCTGTTCAAGGCTGCTCCTCCCACGACGATGCAGTGGAATCGCCAGCCGAAACCTCCCTGGACTTTGCGGAAGAACCAGATTCTGCCTGGTAGCCTCTTCTTCCCGGCAGCTTCATATAAAGCCTGAAAGCTTTCCCCTCTTTTCTTTTCAAAATCTTTTATAACAAGATCCCGCAGAGAATCGAGGATCCTCGGCACGGCTATCAGGATCCAGATCTTTTCTTCCTTGATGACCTTTCTTATGTAGTTCGGATTCAGCGAATCGATCAGGACTACGCACCTTCCAAGAATGATGGGAAGGAAAATGGCGAGGGCCTGACCAAACATATGGCTCAGCGGGAGCAACGAAAGGAATCTGAAGGAGAACAGAGGTAAAATCCAGCTTGCGTACTTCTTCGCAAAGTGCTCTATCGGATCAAGGTTGGATACGATGTTGCGGTGGCTTATAAGGACTCCTTTCGGCTCCGCTGTCGTTCCCGATGTGAAGACTATTTCGACGATGTCCTGCGGCGACAGGTCAACGGGTGAGAAAACAGAAGAATCTATCTGCTGGATCTCGTTTCTCAGGCCGCCAAAATGAATGGTGAGGAGGTTTGTCGCGCCGCCTGTTGCAATATTCTTCCCACCAGAATGGACAGCCCCCTTCGCCTGAACGATTTTCAGAATCTTTCTTGCGAACTCTTCCGTCGAAGCATCGTCCAGTGGAACGGCGATGACTCCGCGGAAGATGCAGCCGAGGAAGGCAACTATCCATTCCGGGCAGTTTGTCCCCCAGAGTATGAACTTGTCTCCTTTTCCAATACCATGTCTATCTAGCCAGAGAGCGAATCGCTTCGATTCGTCCAGGAGCTCTCCAAACGTCCATTTAAATTTCCTGTATTGGGTCCTGTGGATATAAGCGGTCTTCGGCGAATTTTTCGAGAGATCTTCGATGAGGGATACAAGTGTCCGTCGCTCGGTCATTCCAGGATCACCAGAGCTATTTTAACACCTTCTCAGCGTAATTATTATTGCTGATGAAGTGGCAATATTTTAAGGCTTTATCAATATTTGGAAAAGAGCCGACCCCACTCCGTGTCTTTGAACTTACGGATGCGGCTCTTTCCGATCGTGGGATACCAGAGGAAGTCGTGGTAAATGTTGGACGCCATGGGAGCCCAGAAGACAAGAGGGGAATGGAGGGCAATTTTTTCCAGGAATCTCAGAGAGCCCAGACGGAGCATCTGGTCACCCCAGATGACGAAACTCCTCCTCACCTGGAATCCGAAATCGATGCTGGTGATGTCTTCGCCTACGACTTCGATCATGGCAGGATTGCCGGTGCCGAACCCTTCCTCATGACAGATCCTGATGTAGCCGATCTTCATCGGGTCGAAGCCCATCATCTTCGCCGCCACGGCGTCTATGGCAACGGAATCGGTGCTTGCCAGGATGAATCCCTTGGTGACAGGAAACATCGTCCTGGGACCGGCTCCATCACCGCATACCGTTCCATCCATGACGGCGAAAATGGAAGGATGGATCTCCATCTGCATCACCATGAGGTCGGCAAGGACTTCGTGTATGTACTTGTGTCCGTAATGCCGGAACTCTTTCAGGAGTCCGCCAAAGGCGTTCTTAATCGCTCCCGTCATTACGGAATGGCCGTGAGTCTTCACCGTCGGAAGATGAATTACGTTCTTTCCTATCATGAGCTCGGGTATCTCGATCCCTTCAGGGAAGAGCTGGTTCAACCGGAAGAGCCTTGTCTTGAACTTATAGACTATCCACTTGACCTCGGTGAGTGGCGTGAATTTGATTCCATATCTTTCGAGGACGGGAAGCCACCTGTTATCTCTTGCCCCTTTCCAGGGGTTCGTCACTACAGTCTTATTTTCGACGGGGATGAGACCCTGTTTGCTGAAGCCATCCTCGAGAAGCGTTTTGAGGACACCATCGAGCTGCCAGGGCTGCGAGGAGCAGGCAGGAAAATATTTTGTCCATGATAGATTCAGCTTTATGATCGTAGGTATTGACCTGTCGACATGAGAGAGGTAGTCTGTCATCCGCATCACCCTTGAATAATCTTCCAGGACCTTCTGCGGCGTCGTCCTGATTACCGCTACCTTAGACTTGCTCATGATCCATCACTCAATGAGGCGTTACGATGCCTGACATAATATGCGTATATATGCATGAATTTTCACATCATATGAGATACAGGATGATAACGACGACGATGCCCCAGAGGAGGATGTTCAGCAAGAGAGGTTTGTCCTCCAGGACGAGTCTCGTCGGATTGTCTCCTACCCCCTTGTGAAGGACGAGATACAGATACCTGAAGATCCCGTATAGCACGAAAGGTATGGTGAAATTCAGATGCGTCGTTCCGAGCTTTTCCATGACTTCGGGCGACATCGTGTAGAAGGAGTAAGCGATGAGGGTCGAAGCGGTCACGACGGCGATCATCTGATCGATGAAGGTCTGTGAATATTCAACCAGTATCTCGCGGTGTGAGGCTGCCTCCTCTTTGTAGATGGATAATTCCTGCCTCCTCTTGCAGAATCCGAGGAACAGGGCGATAAGAATGGTGCAGAGAATCAGCCAGCTTGAGATCTGCACGTCGATGATGACGGCTCCAGCAATCGCCCTGAGGAGGAAGCCGAAAGCAATAGACATGACGTCGATGATGACGATCTTCTTCAGTATGACAGAGTAAAGCAGATTCAAGACCCAGTATATGAGAGCGACGGTGCCGAACTTGATAGAGAGCAGGAAGGAGATCAGCAGCGATAGAGATGCAACCAATAAGCTCCAGAAAATAGCAGCCCGGATGGAGAGGGCTCCTGAGGCTATCGGTCTTCTTGCCTTTGCAGGATGCAGACGGTCTTTTTCGATGTCGAAGATATCATTGATAATGTACACCGTTCCAGAGAGAGCGCAAAACAGGAGAAACCCCCATGTGGTTATCAGAAGATTGTCGACATTGAAGAGGTTCTGTGAAAAAACGAGGGCGGCAAAGACAAAAGAGTTCTTCACCCACTGTTTTGGCCTCATCGAAATGATGATGTTTCTGTGGAACTTTATCATAAGATTCAGAAGAATCCTATTGCCGCTGTAATCGATTTCTGAGGAATCATGATGCATCTATCATTGACGCTCAAGCCTATCCTACCGGCCCCGAGCAAGTCAAGTATCTTCTCCTGATCAGTTAAAGCCCAGTCACTATAGCCACAGGAAAATCTCCTTTTAGCACTGGAGCCTGCTTCCCTGCTTATCAATTTCTCCACGGTTTCCGCAAGCTCCTCAACGGCAACGGAACCGATGGCATCCGCGATCAATCCTCTCGTCGGCTCCCCTTCATAAATCAGCCTGGCGGCCTCCTCCTCGACCTTGCTCCCGATCGTCACAGCCATAAGGAAAACCCCCCTCGATCCACCGAGCCACGCTGCAAGTTTCTTACTTATGATCGTGAATCCACCAACCATCCGAATGATCCCCGATCCATCATTTATGATGGCAAACTTCTCATAGATCCCCTTTGGCTCGATGAGCCGCCGGGCATTCTCAATTTCTGAATCGATGAGACTGTCAAGATGCTGGCTGTTGACCTCCTGGGGATACTTCAAACCAAGCCGCTTCAAGACGGATCGTCGCTCTACATCTACCGTGAGATTATTGATGATCGGCATCTACTCTTCGTTATCGTGAATGGTTTGAAATTCGAGTATCTCGAACCTCCTCTTTCCGGAAGGGGTCACGACCTGCACCTCATCCCCGTCCCTCTTGCCGAGAAGACTTTTCGCAATCGGGGAGCCGATCGATATCATCCCCTTACCTGGATCGCTCTCATCGTTCATGACGATCTCATAAGAGATCTCCTCCTCGGAATCCAGATCGAGAATAAGGACCTTCGAGCCCAGCGAGATGCAATCTTTCGGAATCTTATCAAGTGAGATCATCGAGAGGTTTGAGAGCTTCTTTCTGATCTGGGCGATCCGCACCTTTACGTAACCCTGCCTTTCCAGAGCCGACTGATACTCAGCATTCTCTCTCAAATCTCCCATTGCTCTTGCCTTTTTTATCTCTCTTGGAAGTTCCTTTCGCAACTCTTCCGTGAGAGCCTCAAGCTCTTTTTCGAGCCTCTTCTTCAAATCTGCCATAAATCCTTTCCCCTTCCTTTACCTTACTTTCCCTTAGTCCTCCCTGATTCTATGAATGATAGCATGCAACAATAGCTCTATCAACAAGTTACACAAAAGGAGATATATTTATGAAAAGCAAGCTTTTGCTTTTCCAAGACAGACCCACTACTCAGCCGAGGCTGGGCCTGTGGTTTGAGATAGAAGGATCCGATTGCAGCGATTCCTCACGGTACTCGTGCTTCTTATGGCCGGAAGCATTCCACTCGCGAAAGCCGATGACCCTCACCCTGCACGGTGGAATACTGCAGCCAATAGCAACTGGAGAATCTATGCGAGCGCAACCGGATGACATTCAAAAAGATCTCCCGCATCCCCGAGAAGCGCACTTCGCTTCGAACTCTCCCCTGTGGAGTTCCGGCGCCTTCGAGCAGAGCTTCCAGAACGGGTGGGGGAGGTAGGGCCGATCATTGAGACCCGCGAAGCCTTC